>JAAZXX010000222.1 GCA_014239995.1 Verrucomicrobiia bacterium | reverse complement strand
CAAAGCTGCTGCCGTTGGAGGCGATGCCACCACAACCATGTATCAACTCTGGAACACGGTCATGAGATTGAAGTGACTGCCGAGGGTTGGTCTCCAGCCAGTCTGGTTGGATGCGATACACGGGTGCGTGGGATTGAGCTGCGCCTCTATGCCACGCACATACCAGGACGTTCGGTTGCCACTGGCTCCGCTGCCGCATTCATTGCTGGTTCCGTCCTGAGGGAAGCCGTCAGCAAACATCAAAATGTTGTATTGTTGGGGGACTTGAACAATGTGCCGGGTGATCCAGCACTCCATTCGATAGAAGCATCGGGTATGCGCTCGATGTGGAGTGACCTGCAATTGAACACCGCAAGGCTGAGTACGCATCGTCACATTGAATCTGGTACTGAGTCGGGCGTGATTGACCACATTCACTATTCCGAAATCTCTGGTGCAAGGGCGATACAAGGGGGCATTCTATACCGTGCGCACCATCACCCCTACACAGAGAGACAAATGCCCCGCTATGAGGCTGCCTGGAGGGCCTATGGAAAGCCTTTGTCAGATCATCGCCCCATTTGGGCAGTGCTGGAATACCCTTCTTCGCACTCAGATTGAGCTGCACCCGAGCCTCTGCAAATATCGTGGTGTTGTTATGCAGAAGCTCCTGGTGTTCATGGATCCAAGCGGGCTTCTCCGGGTGTGGGGAAAAGATTTGACATCCATCACCTTCGCTATAGCGTTTGATTTTCTCGCATGCACACCATGAAAAATCAAATTTTTCCCATACATCTGTTTCGGTCAGCGCGTGCGATCAGGGCTTTCACCCTGATCGAGTTGCTGGTGGTAATCGCCATCATCGCCATCCTTGCTGGCATGTTGTTGCCGGCTTTGTCCAAGGCAAAAGAAAAGGGTAAACGGATCAAGTGCCTGAACAATTTGCGGCAGCTCGGGATTGCCATGACAATCTATGCCGATGACAACGATGACAGATTGCTGGAGGCGCGTTTCAAGCAGGTCCAGATTTCTCTGAACCCCCCTGAGCGTAAGGCGGCGGCCTCGGTGGGCCTTGCCATCAATACCAACAGCGCTGTGTCCAAAATATGGACCTGCCCCAATCGACCGACGTTTCCGACCTATGAACCTTCTTTTCCACAGTGGAATATCGGTTATCAATACTTCGGTGGTATTGAGGACTGGACGAATCCTCTCGGTAAATTCAAGTCGCGCAGCCCGGTGAAATCATCCACATCAAGACCTGGTTGGGTTTTGGCTGCTGATGCGGTGCTGAAGGTGGATCAGGATTGGGGTGGAGGTCGTGCCGAGGCTTTTAAAAACATGCCACCCCATCGAAATCCTCAGGGACTTCCAGAAGGTGGAAATGAACTGTTCATGGATGGTTCTGCGCGATGGATTAATTTCGATAAGATGCTTTTCATCCATAGCTGGAGCACGGGTGGAGCACGGGATGCCTATTTTTGGCAGGAGGATCTTGGTGAGGAATTGGGTGCCAAGGACTTAACTCCGATTCGGGCCAAGTATTGAGGGTGCTGAATCGCCTCCATGGAAGTGTTAGAATGGTTGCGGCCTTTGCCTCTTGCCGCACGGCTCATCTGACTTTTCAGAAGATTAAAGAACTCTCTTCGTGCGGCTGTATTTATCTGCCGTGACCTTATCCATAGGAGAGGATTGAATGGCACTGGGGGGCAACGCTTGTTGAAGCGGAGTGTTAAGGTCAGGCGAGCTGGCAGGATGAAACCCCGGTTTGTCGTTTACTTCGCACGACTAAAGTTACGCCTTAGAGTTATTTCACACCGGATACAAATGAGGTTTCTACCTACCAGCTTGCCTCACATCCTTACCATAGGGATGTGAGCGTATTTGGGCCAGTCAAACTTATTCACAACTTATTCACAAGCTGTTGTTTTTGCCTCAGGTGTCCATTTGGCCATCAGTTTCCTTTCCGAGCGCGTTCTCGAGGCATTTGATCAGGTAAGGTAGCAGTTGCTTCTTGCGGGAGACAATCCCGGGAAGTTCATATACATCCGGCTCGATTTGATTGTATTGAATGGCACTTTTCAGCTGAGAGCTTCCCGATACCAGCAGGAGGGATGACTGGCGAACCACATCAGTGATAAACAATGCTGCAAAGAAGTACTGGCGCTCTCCTCGATGTTGTTCCAGGGCTTCATATAAAAGGTCTCTTTGTTCCCAGAATTGTTCAAAGCCTATTTCCTCAATCTGTGCCACGCTGAAGGCTCGTCCCCGTTCTCTGTATTCCTTGCAGTCGTTGATGATGGCTGTTTCAGGTGTCCTGTGAGTCAGGACGGAACCGGAACTGAAGAGGGCATCTGTAAACTCTGTTGCGTTGATATGGGTGATGGCTTCCAGACGTTGTAGCATGTTGGAGTCGGTTTCGGTACTTGTTGGGGAACTCAGATTCAGGGTATCTGAGATAATACCTGAGAGCAGCAAGCCGGCGATAGGCTTTGGAATCTCGAGATTGGCATGAAGGTACATCTCGGCGATGATGGTGCTGGTACTTCCAACGGGACGATTGACAAAAAGAATGGGTTGTTGGGTAGTGAGTGCTCCAATGCGATGGTGGTCGATAATTTCCAGAATATCGACTTGATCGGCTCCCTTGACCGCTTGAGAGATTTCATTATGGTCAACCAGTATCAATTTCCGCTTTACTCGCTTGGTGAAATCGGTTTTGGAAAGCATCCCCACCACCCGCTTAAAGGCGTCTACTACAGGAAATGCCTGAAACTGGGAGGAAATGGCGACATTGCGAATGGCATTGAGGGGTTCATCTTCATTGAAGTGAAGGAAATGCTCTGTCCTGATGTGTTTTACCGAAACGGCAGATCTGCAGAGCATGGCTGTCGTGGCTGAATCGTGCTCGGACACCAGGATCGATACCCCATTGGCCTTGGCCAAGGCCCGGATGCCATCACTGACCTTGAGTCCGCCGGTGATGATCATGATGCGAATTTTCTTTTCGACGGCGTAGAGCTGGATATCTTCACGATCGCCGCAAACCAACAGCAGTTCTCTGGGATCATATTCCTCAAGCCTCTTTTCAAACGAATCCATACGCATGGATCCGATCATGAGAATAAGTTCTTCCTCCTTATCAGGAGCTTGCAATTCGTATCCCTGAGCTCCCAAGGTCTTTTGGAGGTGGTTCAGACTGGTAAGTACTCGGCGTGTATCCTGAAGGCGTGCGTGTGATGGTAGAAAAAATTTACTCATTTTGAATACCGAGACCAGGCCATGACATGTTCGTTCGTCGTCCAGAATGGGGAGCGTTCGGATATTATACCGATCCATGATTTCAAATGCTTCACAGGCACTTGTTTCCAGTGCTACCTGAATGACACGGTGCTCCATGACGTCGCGCACTTTAGGGCGCACGTCCGCGACAAATCGTGGAGGGGCCATGCGGAATTTTCTAAGCACGAAATCAATACGGTCGTTGATATCACCACAGCGAGCTGCCACTGCGTTGGCTACCCCGGTCTTTTGTTTGAAATCTGCGTAGGCGATAGCCGCACAAATGCTGTCTGTATCAGGATTTCGGTGTCCTATGACAAGTATTTCGCTCACGGGCTCAGATAGTGCGTTTGGGTTGTCTTGGATTCAGTTTGAGTGGTCAGATATCTTCTGTTGCCGTGGATTATGAGACTGCCCATATGGATATGTCCATGGGATTTGTCATTGAATTCATGGAGAAAAATGAACAACAACCCGGGTGGCCCACTTTGGATACTTGGTGATTGATTTGAACGATCACGGAGCATACTTCGGATTACAATTGATGAAAGCTTGAGCTCAGTCCAATGGTCCTTGGACAGGGAAATCGCTTCGTTGCGTCTCGATGCATCATACTATGTTGATGCGGGAGTCGACTTAGAGGCATTCATCCCTGACGGGCAAGATAGATTTTGATGACGGATTTTTTTGAAAATTGTTAAGTGAATCCCTCATGTTCATCATGGTAAACAAAGCTGTTTTTTGGATGGTATCACATGCATGTACGTTGTAAGGTTTTTTACTAATTTTTTTTAGCATGAGTTTAGAATCTAAGGATATTCAACTAGCACGTGACTGTGAGGCTGTGCAGATCCCTTCCGGGCAGGTATCCATGCTGCCATCGGGCATGGAGGTTTACATTACCCAGGAACTGGGTGGTACTTACACGGTAAGGACTGCCAAGGGGCTTTACCAGATTCATGGAAAAGATGGGGATGCACTTGGAAGATCCCCTGAGGCGGCAACGCCGGCAGAACCCAAACACAGCGAGCAGTCAGCCCCATCGGATTTCGATGAAAAGTACCTCTGGGAAGCTCTGCGATCCTGCTTCGACCCGGAGATTCCGGTGAACATCGTTGACCTCGGCCTGATTTACGATCTCCGTTCTGAAATGATGGATGCTGGCCGTCGTGTGGAGGTAAAGATGACCTTGACTGCTCCGGGGTGTGGAATGGGACCTTCGATTGCCGATGACGCACAGCGTAAACTTTTGATGATTTCTGGGGTGGAAGATGCCAGCGTGGAAATTGTCTGGGATCCTCCTTGGCATCAGTCCATGATCACACCTGAAGGACGCAAAGCTCTCGGGCTATGAGTCTGTGAAAAAACTTTTCAAGCGGATTCCCGATTGTTAGAGTGTTTCCATTAGTAGGCGTGTTCGTCTCCAGTATCTCGTTTTTGCTGATGGCTAGTATCCGGTAAGCGGCTTTCCTCCTGTATTCTGTATCCGGCCATGCGGTGCCCTTTTCCATTGGCGACTACGTTTTGCAAGCTGACGGATCCTGTCTCGTGAACCCGTTTGCGGGTCCTTATCTCGAAATAGAAAATACATGAACAGTTACGACATAGCAGTCATTGGTGGTGATGGAACCGGTCCGGAAGTAGTAAGAGAGTCCATCAAGGTGTTGGATGCAGCAGCGTTGAAATTCGGTTTTAAACTGAACTACACGGAATTTGATTTTGGCGGGGATCGTTACCTGCGCACAGGTGAGCCCCTGCCTGACAGCGCTGCGGATGACTTGCGGCAATTTCCAGCTATTTTACTTGGCGCGATCGGTCACCCCGACGTCAAGCCGGGTGTCCTTGAAAAAGGTATTTTGCTGCGGTTACGTTTTGAACTTGAGCAATACATCAATCTGCGTCCAGTCAGACTCTACGACGAGCGTTTCTGTCCGCTCAAGGATAAGAAGCCCGAGCACGTTGATTTCGTCGTGGTGCGGGAAAATAATGAGGGATTATACACGGGTTCCGGAGGTTTGGTTTTCAAGGGATCTCCGCACGAAGTTGCGATTCAGGAAAGTGTCAACACACGCCGAGGTGTGGAACGTTGCCTGCGGTTTGCCTTCGAATACACGCGCCGTCGCAATAAGGAGAACAAGCTGACGCTCTGCGGTAAAACCAATGTGCTGACCTATGCCTTTGACCTTTGGGAGCGTGCTTTTCATGAAATTGGTGACAAAGATTTTTCTGATATTCAACGTGATTACGCCCACGTGGATGCGACCACCATGTGGTTTGTCAAAAACCCGGAATGGTTTGATGTCATCGTGACCGACAACATGTTCGGAGACATCATTACGGACCTCGGAGCCATGGTTCAGGGTGGTATGGGCATCGCTGCAGGGGGAAATCTCAATCCTGAAGGCACGAGCATGTTTGAGCCTATCGGAGGAAGTGCCCCCAAATACACCGGCCAAAATGTGATCAACCCGCTCGCCGCCATCTGTGCTGGGCAAATGATGCTTGATTCACTTGGAGAATCTGAGGCAGCCAAGTGCATTGAAGATACTGTTATCTCGGTAACGCGTGAGAACATCAAGGACCTGGGCGCGGGACGCATGGGGTATTCTACGACCGAGGTAGGGGATCTGGTTGCCGGAGGCCTATGACCAAGGCAATCATCGTGATTGCAGTAGGAAGGGTTCATGGCTTTTTCTGCCCTCAATCCTTTTAACTTGATATCACGGGATGCCGATGTGTCCCAAGCACCATGAGCCAATTAAATCGGATGGCCCTGAACATCGCTTTTTTCCAGGTCCAGCACATGACGACGGATTTTCTGGTGTGCGCTTGGCATGGGTAGCGTTTCAATGCTGTTCGTGCCAACCCACGCCAGGGTTTCGTCGAGCCCTTTGCCGGGTCCTTCTGCATGCCCCCAGAAACAGGAAAGTGTGATACGGTGGTGGGTGATGGTGTGTTTGATGGTTGCAAGGGGCTTCATCCCAAAGCTCCGGATCCCGTTGAGCCTGAGTTTGCGACACGATGGTGATATGCAAGGTCCGCCTTCATGCGGTGAAGAGGCCTCCTCGCTGTAAAATTCCCAGAGCCCTGCGT
>JAAZXX010000221.1 GCA_014239995.1 Verrucomicrobiia bacterium | reverse complement strand
GACCTGAAGACCGCCCGGGAAGGCCTTCAGGGCCTCAAGGGAGGCTTCAGTATTTCCCGGACCCAATTGGATGACGTGGCCACCCCGCAGTCGGTCCCTGCGGTAGAGCTCTGCATACCAGGCGCTCGATCGTTCAGAGACAAAATTGGTCTTGAGCTGGTTGCTGTCCTTCGTCAGCGTCCCACCGACGATTTGCTTGACTTGACCGTTATGAAGATCGATGCAGGGCCGAAACATGTTAAGATCCTGTTACGTTGCGCTTGTATGATGGTTTTGGGGATGGGTGGCGAGTAGCCGTGCATGTGCCTTGCGGTAGCGGTCCAGGCGAACACGGTCTTTTTCGGTGATCCCGTGCATCCTTCGGATGTCCATGTTATCCTCCAGATCAGCCAGCTTGACCTTCAGGGCCAGCGCGTCCTCGCTTGCCCTCCCGATCAATGCATCATACGGTTCATCTTCGCGCCGCGTCAGGGCATCCACCGCCTGAACAACCTTCTCCGAGAAGCCTTGCTTTCGCAATTGATCCAGCGTACACGGGCTGTCTTCGACCACATCGTGGAGGATCGCGATTTGTTGCAGGGTTGGATCGCTGAAATGGGACAGGATACGCAGCGTGTGGAGGACGTAGGGTGCCGCGTATTTATCCCGCTGCCCACGATGCGCCTCCAAGGCGATTGTCAGCGCTTTTTCAACCTGTTGATGTTCCAAACTCTCCATGTTACGGGGCCGTTCTCAGGCACGATGAGCGCCGCTGTATTTAAGCATGGCGGCCTCAATGTCACACCATTGTTTGCCGAATTCGGATTGAAGCATGGCTTGCTGATTTCCTTTCATGGGAACGAACTTTGCAGATCCTGAGGCTGCCTTACCGTCTGCAATGTTCAGTTCCGAGCTGGCAAGAAATAATTTACTTCGCCGGTTCTGGTCGAGGCGTCCGACGCAGGCGACCTGCATGCCAGGTTCGATGACGCGGTGAAAGCGAATGTTCATATCCACCGAGTAAGCAAATTTGCCACCCAGAATGCCGCAGGCCCATGCCATCATCTCGTCGATGACCGTGGTGATGATGCCGCCGTGCACGGCGTGGCTGAAACCGGCATGTTCGGGCTTTGGCATCCAGTTGGCATAAACCGCTTCCCCGTCCGTCTGCATCCTCAGGGCCACCCCTCCCGGGTTGCTGTGTCCGCAACCGAAGCACGCAAGGGTCTGTGGCAATGTGTCCATGAAAGTAGCATGGCACTGATCCCGGCAAATTTCAAACACCCCCTCACGCTGGCGGGATGTTCATGAACCATCCCTGGATCTGGAACGTATCCATCTGGCCACCACCTCGGCCATTTCCCGAATTGAGTCCTCATCGCCGGTCCGGGCGGCAAGGCTTAAAATGAAGCGTGTTTCTGTCTCGTTGTCCTCAACATACGCAAGATCAAGGCAGTAGTTACTGATTAACCCTGCCTTGTGAAAGTATCTTGCTTGCGGAAATACCTTACGCAAACCTTCCCACGCATACGGTCCAGCTTTCCTGTTTTCCAGCCCACAAAGCCCGTCCTTGCCAAAACGGATCAGTTCCAATTGCTCTTCAGCCAGTTGATATCGTTCTGACGCTGGGATGCGTTCATGGAACATGATGCGGCGCAGACACTCGGCGAGTTCCCGTGTGGAGGTGCAGTTTCCGGTGGTTTCGCTCAGGATGGTGGCACCCCGTTGAGCCGCATAGGAAACGCCACTCCACGTGTGTTCGACCACCCTGGAAGCTCCATTCCCTCCCAGCACGCGAATACGCTGGGGTTCGGTATTTTCATAGACCACGGGGCGGTGTGTAACGTAGTCCCGCATCAGGGCGGTGTGTGGGAAACCGCGTTCCGGAATGAGGAATTGGGTGTTGATCCGGTCTATACCCACGAAACGCAGAAGCAGGGTGTAATCTTCATTAGAGGATCGGCGAAACACCTCACTGATCATTTCACGCATGCTTCGGGAAGTGTCCTGGCGCCATTGACCATCGGTTTTTCGTTCGAAGATCAAGATGCTGTCTGTTGGCATGCCCAGCTGGTTGAGGTATTCCAAGGCTGCCACCACCGTGTAGATTTTGATGGTGCTTGCTGGCCAGAAATCGACGGCATCCGCACTGTTTCGATAGTGATGCCACTCGAAATGGCAATCTGCATTGTTTTGTTGGATGACAAGCACTGAGGCCCACTTGGTAAGGTCTGGGCGGATGGGATCAAGGAGGGTGTCAAGTGAAGCGGCGGATACGTGGGGTGACCCGCATGGAATCAGAAACAAGCAGATCAAGGCGATGATCCCTACAAGCTTCGGAATGCCTTTCATGGTTCTGCTGGTAGCCAGATTCACGTCTCTCCGGCAGTTGATGACCTTATGGTTGAACGCGGTTTGTCATGCTGCTGAAAGGCCTCGAGGATGTCTGGGTTCTGCTCAAAAAAATCAGTCAGCGAGGTCAGCATTTCAAGGGTCTTTGAACTTAGATGATGTTCGATGCCCTCGATGTCGGAGTGCTGTGTGTCCGCGTCAATGCCCAGCAAGGAAAAGAAACGCGTCAGCATTTCGTGGCGCTTCTGGATTTTCCGGGCAATGGTGCGACCGGCATCGGTCAACACCAGTCCCCGATATTTCTCGTAATTCAAGTAACCGAGTTCATCCAGCTTCTGTACCATGCTTGTCACGGAGGCCTGTCGGACTTCCAGCGAGGATGCAATGTCCACGACCCTTGCATAGCCCTTCTCCTCAATGAGCTCGTGAATACGCTCAAGGTAATCCTCGGCAGTTTGGCTGGGTTTTGGTGGCATAAAAAGTGAATAAACATTACAGTCAAGCGCTTACGTTTGCAAGTTATTGCCCCATGATCAAACTCATCCTTTTCGACATAGATGGTACGCTTATTCGCTCGGTGGGTGCTGGAAGCATGGCCTTTGGTCGTGCCTTCGATACCCTGTTCAACCTTCCAGACGCTGCGCAGGGGTTGGATTTTGCCGGACGGACTGACATTTCCCTCCTGCGTGAGTTCCTCGGTCAGCACGATATCCAGGCCACGGATTCGCTGGAAAGGTCTTTCTTCCACGTATACTCGCACTGGCTGGCACAATTGCTACCTCAGGTCGAGGGTTGCGTTTTACCGGGAGCCCAGCACCTGCTGACCGCTCTTCAATCTATGGAGGACTCCCCCTGCATTGGGCTCTTGACAGGCAACACACGCCTGGGGGCAGAAATCAAGCTGCGTCACTTTGGGCTTTGGAAGGGATTCCAGCTGGGGGCCTTTGGCGATGAGGATCCATGTCGTAACGTACTGGCACGTTTGGCTGCGCAGCGGGGAAAAGACCTGCTGGAATCGTCATTGCCTCACGAGGAGGTATTGGTGATCGGTGACACACCGCTTGATGTTGCCTGTGCTCAGTCCATCGGTGCCAAATGCCTTGCGGTGGCCACGGGAAATTCCAAGCTCGAGGTTCTTGAGCAGGCAGGAGCCACCCGCACCGTGGCATCCCTTGAGGACATTGACCCAGAGACCCTCCTTGGTCTTTGAAGGTTTCACGAGGTATACAGCTCTCAGGGCATGAACAGGCGAGGTAGCCACAGTACCAGTTCAGGAAATAGAATCATCAGGAAAAGGGCGGCCACATTGGCGGACAGGAAAGGGACGGCTCCCATAAAAATGGTCCCGATCCGTTGACCCGAGATCAGGGCGCATACGTTCAGACAGGTACCCACCGGTGGGGTGCAGGCTCCCACCGCCAGGGCAGCCACGAAGACCACACCGAAAAGGATCGGGGATATGCCAGCCCCGGTGATTGCCGGCAGAAAAATGGGTGTCAGCAGCAGGATGGCCGGGCTGACATCGATGACCGTGCCAATGATCAGGACGCCGCATACGATCAGCAGGAGGAGCTGGGTTGGGGAAAGTTTGAGTTCCAGGATCCAAGCGGTCAGGTTTTCCGGTGCGCGCTCCAGGGCCAGGATCCACACAAATACCTGTGAAAATGCGATGATGATCATGATCTGCGCACTCGTGTGTGCGGCAGTGAGCAGGGATGTGTAAAGTTGTTTGAGTGTCAGTTGCCGCAGGAAAAAGACCCCGATGCAGAGGGCATACAATACACCCAGGGCGGCGGACTCCGTGGCCGTGGCAATACCAAAGACGACGACACCCACGATAAAGACCGGCATGAAAAGAATGTGCACTGACCTGAGGATCATGGAGCCTCCCTTCTGCCAGGACCACTCGGCGGATTCCCTTGGGTAGTTTTTACGCCTTGAAATCCAGACCGCCATCACCAGCTGCAATGTTCCGACGAGTAAGCCCGGGATGATGCCACCGAGGAAGAGCTTGCCCACCGATGCCTGTGCGGCAACCGCATACAGCACAATCGGGATGCTGGGTGGCAGGATCATTCCCATGGTGGAGGAAGCCACTGTAATGCCGGAGGCATAGCTCAAAGGGTAGCCGCGTCGTTTCATTTCAGGAATCAATACGGATCCAATCGACGCGGTATCCGAGGTGGACGATCCTGAAATCCCACCAAAGAGCATGCTGCTGCTGACGTTTACCATGCCCAGTCCCCCCGGGAGCCGCCCGACCAGGAGCAGGCAAAGGTCCAGCAGGCGACGGGTGATGCCGCTGTGATTCATCACCTGTCCCATGAAGATGAACAGGGGAAGGGCGATCAGTGCGTAGGATTGCATCCCTGCAAACAGGCGCTGTGGAAGTACCGGCAATAACTCAGGCTGTACCAGCAGGAAATAAACCGCTGAAGCCATCCCGAGGGCATAGGCGATCGGGATGCCGAGCAGGAGCAGTACGGTCAGCGAAATGAGCAGAAGGATCATGAGACGCCATCTCCTCCTTTCTCGCTTGCCGCGACCGGCGTGCTGCTGGTCCATGCCTGTTGCCGGGAACAGAGCGATAAAACCAGGCCGAGTAATCCCCCCAGGGGAATGCTGGCCTGTGCCACCCATCGTGGCAGACCGGTGCTGGGCATCAGGAAATGGCCTGTCGTCGAGATCCAGTGCACGCTGAGCAAGATAATGGCAAGATGCAGGCATCCCATCAGGACTTTCCTGAGCAAGTGGATGCGGGATTGAACCCTCACGGAGGTTTTTTCAACGGCGAACCCAATAGCCAGGTGTCCCCCCCGGCCGATGCCAAGGGCGGCCCCCAGGGAAGTCGCATAGACGAACAGGATGACGATCCATTCATTGGCACCTGGTATGGAGCTGTTGAAGAGATAGCGCAGCGCGACCAGGATCACCACCAGTAGCCAGATCATCAGGACCAGGCCGCTCATCCAGACTTCCAGGGCCTGCATGCCTTTTTCCGGCCACGGTTTCTTTTGGGGAGAAGGGTTCATGGCGTTTCCCCCTCCAGCTCTTGACCGCGGGCGACCCTGCGCGCCTGTTCAATGTCCGCAAAGGTGAAATCACCTTTGGCTACAAAATAATCATAAACCGGCTGAACCGCCTCCTGAAAGGGTTTGAGCTGTTTTCCGGTAAGTATGTTGATTTCCAGGATCTCATCCAGCTTGCGCACGTATTCCTGCTCCTTCGCACGGCTCAGGCGATCACTCAGAGCCATGGTTTCCCTGGCCACTGTGTCGAAGGTATCACGAAGTTCCTCCGGCAACGCTTCATACCAGTCCAGGTGAACCATGAATGGATCGGGTCCGGTGGAGTAATGCGTGATGGTCAGGTAGGTCGATACCTCGTGAATCTTATAGTCCCAGATGTTGGCGGGTGGGTTGTCCTGTCCATCCACCACCCGGGTCTTCAGCGCCTGATAGATCTCGACCGCGGGTATTTCCTGGGGATTGGCCCCGAAAGCCTGTGCTGTCTTGACGTAGACCTCCTGGGGTGGCACCCGCATCTTCATACCCTTGAGATCATCCGGGTGGGTGATGGGCCTTTTACTGTTGGTATGGGCCCTGAATCCCTGTGAAATGCCGGTCGCGGGAATGTGAAAGCCACGCTGAGCGGCACCACGGTTGATTTCCCCGGTGAATGTGCTCTGCATGAGTCGTGTGGCCTGGTCCCAGTCATCGATCAGGAACGGCAGCATGAAAAGCTGGAATTTTGGATTGGCATCCGCGTAGAAGCCGCCACGGGTTCCCTGAAGCACGCCCATGGTCACGAAGTCCATCAACTCGCGCTCGGTACCCAAAACGCCGCCAAAGTAAAGTTCGACATGGATGCGGCCCTCGGTGCGTCTTTCGAGTTCCTCTTTGAAGAACAGCATCGACTGACTGCGCAGTGCTGCCTCCGGTTGCTCGTTGGCATAACGAAAAGTGAATACCTCCTGCTGTTTGCTGCATGAAACGCCACCCATCCACCCGGCCAGGGCCAGAAGGA
>JAAZXX010000220.1 GCA_014239995.1 Verrucomicrobiia bacterium | reverse complement strand
TGTCATGAAAGGCCAGAACCAGATCATCCTCATACACAATTTGAGCGGGAATTTCGCGCGAGACGATCTTTTCAAAAAGAGTAGCACTCATTTTGGGTTATCTGGCATGGAGCACCAGCGCTGAGCCCTTATCGGCTTCACGATCAAAACATGCACGGATAAAGGCAACAAGCTGGTCATTTAAACGCTGACACCTTTGACTCCAACGACGAGCTCCCAAGTGACGTTTCACGCATTTACGAATACCGTGAATCCAGAGAACCGACGGTGCCTCGCCGTCCAATCGCCTGCACATCTCTTCACGCAAGCGTTTGAAGAGCATAAGATCAAAGCCAAGATCATGGCGCCCCAGCCAATCACCGATGTCCGTTTTGTAAACCCTGCCCAGATTGTCGGGTTGAAGCGGCAGGTTCGCGTCAAAACCAAGATCCCGCATCACCGCCCCCAATACCCTTGCAAATTCATGCAGGGGAACCACTCCCTTACCCAACTCGTCACGAAGATAGATCACAACCCCCTCGCAGATGCTGCGAAGACATTCGGGATCCATCCAGGAAGCCGCATCTCCCAGGAACTCAACCGTAACAAGTTCCACGCTATGAGGAAGGGCTTGACCATTTTCAAGCTCCACCATGACGCAATCTGGATTTAGCTGAATCATATGGTTGTTTCTAACTTTTGCACTTCCTGAACAAATTCCGTTGCCTCGGCAAAACGCCTGTAAACGCTTGCAAACCGCACATAAGCCACCTCATCCACCACGCGCAAACCGTTCATAATACGCTCACCAATCACCATGCTGGGGACTTCCCGCTCGTATTCATCCAGGACGCTGTTGTAGATCCGATCAATCAGCTCATGAACAATCTGTTGGCTTACGGGTCGCTTTTCACATGCACGATGCAAGCCGGCCGCCAGTTTGTCTTTGCTAAAAAGCTCACGCCGACCATCGCGCTTGATCACCATCAAGGTGTCACGTTCAACTTCTTCGTAAGTCGTGAAGCGAAAGCCGCACTCCAAGCACTCGCGACGCCGACGGATCACAGCCCCCTCTTTAGAGGAACGTGAATCCACGACTTTATCATCCAAGCAACTACATTTGGAACACTTCATGCAAAAACCACATCAATAGGTATGGCAGGAAATGTAGCATACCAAATATTGTGGCGTCAAGCCTCTGTGCTGGCATTTACTTTTGCATTTGCTTTTGGACGTAAAAGAGATTCATGTATGAGTATGAAACAGTTGCAATGCGCCTATCATCGATTCGCTTGCTTGAGCCTGATACTTGCAAGCCTCAACGGATATTCCTTCAGATTTCATGCAGCAGAAAAAGCCCAACCCGTGGCCTCGGTAGAGGGCATCTCGGAATACCAGCTCGAAAACGGACTCAGAGTCCTGCTTTTTCCTGATACTTCACAACCCAAGTTTACCGTCAATATCACATATTTCGTTGGATCAAGGCATGAGGGTCGGGGCGAGAAGGGAATGGCCCACTTACTGGAACACATGCTTTTCAAGGGCACCTCAAAGCACGGAAACCTTATCAAGCTTTTGTCCGCTCGAGGGGCTCAGTTCAACGGCACTACCTGGGTAGACCGAACGAACTATTATGAGACGCTGCCCTCGGATCAAAGTGGGAACCTCGAGTTTGCCTTGGCCTTGGAAGCCGAACGCATGATCCATAGCCTGATTCGGCCAGAGGACCTTACAACGGAGTTTACCGTTGTACGCAACGAATTTGAGCGCGGTGAAAACAACCCTATCCAGATGCTTTACCAGCGCATGATGTCGGTGGCTTTTGACTGGCACAACTATGGATTTTCTACCATCGGCTCACGCAGTGATATCGAACGGGTTCCTGCCAAAAACTTGAAGGCCTTCTACCGCAATTACTACCAGCCTGACAATGCCATGCTTGTCATCGCCGGCGACTTCAAACCCGATGAAGCTCTCAAGCTGGTTGAGAAACACTTTGGTAACATCCCCAAACCCGAGCGCACTTTGGACAAGACCTATACGGTGGAACCACCCAAGGACGGTGCACGCCACGTGGAACTCCAACGCAATGGCGATGTGGCTGCGACCGGAGTCCTCTATAATGTCTGCGCTGGGTCGCATCAAGATACAGTCGTGCTGGACGTAATCGGCTCCATTCTCACCGACGAACCTTCGGGGCGACTCTACAAATCCCTGGTCGAGAAAGGCCTGGCAAGTTTTGTATCGCCTCTATTTTTTCCAACGCGCGAACCGGGAGCTTTCATGGTTTTATCGGAAGTGGCATCAGGTGTGGAACCAGGGAAAGTTTTAAGCATCATGAAAAAGGATATCGAAACCTTTTTTACGAGTGACATAAGTGAAACGGAAGTCAATCGCGCTAAAACCCGACTGCTCAAGCAAATTGAACTGGCTTTCAAGAACAGCAACCAGATCGGCATCAGTCTGACCGAATCTGCCGCAGTGGGTGATTGGCGTTTGTTCTTTCTATCAAGGGATCAACTGGAACAAGTGACCATTGAAGATGTCAAACGCGTAGCCAAACAGTATTTCAAGCCTTCAAACCGTACCAGCGGAATCTTTCATCCCACCAAGGAAACCGATCGCACTGAAATCCCCGAGACACCAGATATTCTTGAACTGGTCAAGAACTACAAAGGCCGCGCAGCCATCTCTGAAGGAGAGGATTTTGAAGCCACACATGAAAATATCGAACATCGTGTGCGACGCGAAACTGTTTCCGAGAGCATTCGAGTGGCCCTTCTATCCAAACAAACCCGAGGCGACAGTGTGACCGGTATTTTAAATTTCTACATGGGAACACCTGAAACCTTGAACAAGGCCATGAACCTCACTGCATCCGATATGGTTCCAGATCTGCTCCTGCGGGGTGCCATGGATTATTCATTTCAGGATATCAAAGACACATTGGACGCACTCAAGGCGAATGTTTCCATGAGTGCCGGTGAACATGGAAGCTCACTCGCGATTCAATTCCAAACCGATCGTGCACATCTGGTCTCATTGATACGCTTCATCGGGGAAATATTGCGCACCCCCACCTTCCCCGAAAGTGAATTCACGGTGCTCAAGCAACAGCAACTCACTTCCATGAAGGGCATGCTGTCGGACCCACAATCGCTAATCTACCGTCGTCTACGCCAGAGGCTCAACCCATATCCGGAGACATCCATCCATCACGTAGCCGATCTGGATGTCATGATGCAGCGCGTTGAGCGTCTGCAGGTAAAGGATGTAAAAAACTTTTACGACCAGTTTTACGGCACTGGGCATGCGCGGTTCAGTATCGTGGGGGACATGGAGGAAAAGGCGGTATTGGATGCATTGAAGTCCTCCTTTGCCGACTGGAAACCGGATTCCCCCTTCCAGCGAATCAGTAAAACACGCTTACCTGTGATCAGGGCTGATGAAATGATCCAAACGCCCGACAAAAAAATGGCTGTGGTCGCCGCTGGCACCAGCCTGGCAATGAATGATACGGATGAACGCTACCCTGCGCTACTATTTGCCAATTATATCCTGGGCGGCTTTGCCGAGTCCCGATTATTCAATCGCCTGCGCCAGAAGGAAGGTCTATCTTATGGAGCCTATTCAGGATTCAATGCACGCCCACTTGATCCCATAGCCGCCCTTTCCGTAATGGCCATCTGCGCACCTGAGAACGCCGCAAAGGCACAGCAGGTCTTGCATGAGGAGTTGGAACGCTGGCTCACCGAACCTATCTCGCAGGAGGAATTAGCCACTGCAAAACAAAGCTGGGCGACTTCCCAGAAGAACCGCCTTGCCAATGATCCGGTCGTTGCAGGTGAACTTGCTGGCGGGCTTTACCTCGACAGAACCATGCTCTTTGACAAACGCATTAACGACCTGATTCAGGTGCTTGAGCCTGATGATATACTCAAGGCACTCCAAACTGCATTTGAACCTGACGCGTTTGTGAAGCTCAAGGCCGGGGATTTGCAAGGGAAGCCTTAGATCGAACTCCTCCAGTAACACCTCCATTCTGCGGGATAAAACAGGCCTGACATGAGGTCTTGAACCGAAATCCAACCCGGGTAATCTTCAGAAATGGAGCGGTTCATGATGCGTGCCTGTTCGGCGAAAAGATATGCACACCACGAGGGATCGACCCACGGTCAAATTTCAAGACCGGGTTGTAATCGCCTAGATCGTGCACCCACAATCAGTTTTGAGTAATGAAAGCAAAAGCCCTTGAACGAACCGGATGGATTCTCATACTCTGCGGACTGGTCGGAGCAGGAATCACCGCCGCCGATTTATTCGCCACTTATTCAGGAGAGACCATCGATGCTTCACCCGTTCTCGCGGAGGCCATCAGCAGTAGGCTGGTTCCCGCCACCGTTGGTGCTCTGTTGGCAACGGTCGGGGTGATCTTGGTGCTGCTCAGCTGGTGGCGCGGAAGGCGGACGCAACATATGACTGGACTCCAGGGCGCGTCAAACTGGACACGCCGAACAAGGCGCGGCTGAGCAACCCGCTACCGCTGGCTAGTAGAAATGACCCTCTTCACTCGAACCCTTAACACAGTTGCGACGCGGCGCTCCCGGTAGCGGGTGTCAGCGCTCAAACGTTTAACGGCAGCAAAGAACCTGGAAGATGATCCAAAGACCAGGGGTAATGCGTTGCCATAAAAGGATGCTTATCGCGCCTCACGAACACGAATCGTGTATTTGCGAGCCTTCGAATTCATGGAGCTGAATCGCACGCCCTCCTGTGCGTTTTCGGTCAGGATCAGGGTGTTCCATGGCGTTTCGTCACCATAGGGAAAACCGTCCTCGTTCTTGAAGACGCAGCTTATCTGCACCTGAACCCGCTTTTTATCCCTGCTGAGAACATTTGCAGTGACCTCAAGTCGTCCATCCTCCAGGACCCGTTCCTGAAGTCCGGCAACCGTCACGGATTGCGCCACACGCTTGTTCATCATGACAAAGGAAGTTTGGTTCTCCAAATCATAAGCATTCGGAATGTCAGCGGTGTAAGCTCCCCTGGACTGACATCCCAGGTTTACAAGGCAAAAGACAGCAGCAGTGGTCGATATAAGGAACCGTTTTATTTTCATGGGATTTCTTTTTATTCTCATTGGGTATCGCTTAAATAAACAACCGTGTCCTTTGAAGAAGAGTGCACCTCGATTGTTTCTCTCCGTGTCATGGCAGGAATAACGTCACCAGACACGTCCAAATATTCAATGTCAAGGGTATGAACCCCAACTGGCAGACGCATGCTGCCAAAAGTCAGGAATTGAGGAAGATTGTCCCAAGAGCGGGTATCAGCCGCCGGCATCGTGGCCGCAGAAATGATTTTGCTGACCAATCCAACGGCTGCAAGGCCAAGACCGATGTCCTGAGTATTCTTTCCATCGGACAGAATCAGACCACTGATTAGCGCTGCATCCCCCACGGTGTCAGTGGTTGTTTTAAAGACAGCCTGTTTGGCAAGGATATGGTCCATCACACGACCTCCACGTGTTGTGGCCTGATAACTGACATTATCATATGGGCCAAGGTGAAGACCTCCATGCTTGGTGGTAATCTTCATTTCAAACGCCCGGGAATCCCCTGGACGTATTCGAAGTTGTTCAGCGTATTCCCCTGTAGCAAACTTGCTGGGGCCGCGTCCATAATCAGCGAAAAAAAGAACGTTGTGCCCGGCTTGGTAGGCCGGAGGCACAGCGAGTCTGGCTGAATTGGTAGCCCGCAGGTAATTGGAATTGCCACTGGCATGAAGTGTATGTGATGCCAGACCGTCCAGATAATCCATAAGGACATAATCGTTGCTGTATGCATCATCATGGGCCCCGCTGTCATGCATCTGGGCACTTCGAAAGCAAGCCCTCGCATTATCGATTTCTCCAGCCCTCCAATACAGGATGCCACGGTAATAGAATGCCATGACTCGCTCATAAGGCTCTCCGATAAAGTACTTCCCGGCCTCTTCCCGAAAGATTCCCCTGGCCTTGCGCGCTTGAGGATCCTTGCCATAGCGTGACTCGATGGACAGAAGAACCTCGTCGAACAGATTCTGGGCAAGGGCATACTTTTTCTTCATCATGGCCACACGAGCGGTGTTCATCTGCCACAAGACACGGTCATGAGACGGTGCGTGGTCCACGGCATGCAGTCCATCCGAAAGGGCGTCCCCGGTCCAGGCTGGCTGGTATCGTGTTGCAGGTGTCGCACATCCCATCCAGAGCACCAGGGGCATGCATGCCAGCATGATAATTCGAAAAGACATGCTACGAAAACCAGATCACCCTACATGAATGACTATCGGTAGGAAGCGTCTTCCAGTCCCTGCTTCTTGATCTCAGAAAAATCTT
>JAAZXX010000021.1 GCA_014239995.1 Verrucomicrobiia bacterium | reverse complement strand
AACATATCGAAACGCCACCAGGTCAGCAGGGCGAGAACCAGCAGGGTGGCGATCCCAATCAGGGTGTTTTCCTTGCGACGCGTCACAGGATCCAGTCTGGACAGCTTAGGCTGAAAATGCAAATCACATGCGCCCCAAGGTCAGGTCGCATACCTCGAAAGACCCTGAAAAACCAACTTGTTGGACGCTAGGGTGAGGCCGGCATTTTCACATCGGTACGCCGTTCATAGCCACGATGCCAGTTCTGCACCCAAAGCTGCTGAAGCCGCACATAGTCAACGTGGCCATCGGTGTAGGCAAGATTGACCCCCTTGTTGTGGCGATCCACAAAATAACGGCGCATGCCCTGGGTATTGTCCCCCCCCTCATAATTGGGAGGTGGCGTGTTTTGTGCCCTGGGCCATGCATCCACCCAGTTACCGTCACCGTAGAGGGGCACATCGGCACTACTGTTCATATACATACCCCAGTACCGATTTCGCTCCTCGGTGGTCTTGGGTTCGTAATAGCTGCCCATGGGCCACTGCATCCATGAATTGATCGTGTAACTTCCCTCCGCCTTGCTCTTGGCGAATTGACCCCACCAGTAACTCCAGTTGGTCTTGCTGTCACCGGGCCCTTCCCGCTCAGAACGTTTCTTGATGGAGGGACAGATGATGGTCTGCATGGAACCCTCGTATTTCTGCTGAGGATCATCCGCATAGGATCCATCACCCATGTAAGGAGCAATAACGTGAAACCAGTAGGGACGGCTGGGACCCAGCACCTGGATCACTTTATCCTCGTGATCATCCGCATACATGATCGTTGCCAGTGCCACCTGGCGCAGGTTGTTGGTACACTTGATGGTCTTGGCCTTGGTCTTGGCCCGGCTCAAGGCCGGCAAAAGCATCCCCGCAAGGATGGCAATGATCGCAATGACGACAAGCAGTTCGATCAGCGTGAAACCTTTGGTCTTCATGAGATAAGGTCACTATGAACTTGTGTGCGACAATTGCCAAGGTTGTTTTTCGCCTCCCCGGGACAAAGCAAAAGAAGACCGCTGGACTGGGAGGGATTACAAACTTGGACTTGCCAAAAGGATGGTGCAGGTCCAGACTTGAGATCTTGCAATGTTACGCGCCGGCGTGGCGGAATTGGCAGACGCGCTAGACTCAAAATCTGGTTCTCGCAAGGGAGTGTGGGTTCGAGCCCCTCCGCCGGTACCATAACAATAACAATATGTTATGGATTCTATTCATACTTGTTTTTCATAACCCTTGACTGATCTTGGGGCCCACTTGGTGTAGGTAGAAGTGCGGGATTTTTAGGGCTCTGGGTTGGGCCTATTAGGTCTAGGCCCTCAATTCCCTCACCATTGTATCCTACCCAAAAGGTATTGTTTGTGACAAACAAGAAAGGGATCCGTCTACAGGCCTGTAATACATAAGGTTTCGTCCTTCCTGATTCGCCAACCAGCCTAGTTGTTCATCAAGTCACACCACAACCAGAGTTTGCGTTGGTGCTCAGGAACTGAGTGATGGAGTTGACCTGAATCACCTTGTTCTGCTGTCCATGCTGATGGGCCAGGCTACCAATGACTCGTTCTGCACGCTTGGACAAAAGCTCCAAGGCTCGTTCACGTTTCAGGATCGCATCCATGCGACGAGGCATCGGCATACGACGAATCCAGTCCAGTGTGTCCATGACATCCAGGCTCATGACCCGTTCGTATTCCGCAGGCAGCTGGTCGCTGTCCAAGTCGTCGTTACAGGGTCGATCCAGACCTTCAGGACCATCCCACATGTAGCGACGCTTCCACTCGCGAACGGTGCCTGGCTTGATGTCCAGCAAGGCACCTACCTTACCAGAAGATTTACCAGCTTCAACGTATCCAGTGGCATCGCTCATCTTCATCTTGATTTCTGCCTTGCAGGAATCTGGTTCTCTGGTTTGGCACGCAAGCGCATTTCCCGTTGTTATGGGAATGAGCTGGAAGGCTCAGGATGGCCTGCTGGAAATTGAATCGGGCCACCCAAAACAGTGGCATGCATCCAGCGGTTTTCCTCCAATTTCTAAAGACCAAAAACTCGCTGCATCTGTTTCCTTACCAGTCGAAGCCTATCAACTCCACCACCCCCTACCTCAGCGGTTGCCCAGCCTGTGAAATTGATGTCCGACAGGCCTTCCCTCACTTCATTCCAGGGTAAATCGCCCTCACCGATGTCCGTGAATTTGTTTTGGGCACGACTGAATCCTTTGACATCCAATTTCACACAACGATAGCCGAAGCTCTGGATCCACTCCTTGGGTTGCCCGTATTTCCAGTGATTACCGATATCATAATACATCCCGACCCAGGGGCTGTTGAAGCTGTCGACAAAGCGCACAAACCCGTCTGCGGATTGCTCAGGGGGAGCATCGTGCTCATAGAACATCTTGTTCCAGACGTTCTCGATCAGGATCGGTTGTCCCAATGACGCCGCCAATGGGATCAAGTGCTTGATTCCCTGGCGGGCTCTTTCCTCAATGACTTCTGCAGGACCATCATCGCCACGTCCTATCACAATCAGTACCCCATTGCCCCCTGCAGCATGTGAAACGCGGATACAATGCTCGATGTTTGAAATACTCTGCTTGCGTTCCGACTCCTTGGCGCTTGTCAGACGTTGACTCCAGTGAGCGTGGTTGATGGCATTATGCACGAAAACACCGGATTCCTTGACCGCCTGACGGGCCTGAGTGGGGGTGTAACCTGCAGCTTGATCAAAATCAACCCCATCGAATCCAGCCTCTCCAGCCATGCTGAGGCGCTCGGTCAAATTCAGTTTTTTCCCTTGGTCTTCCTTGGTGATCATCCCCAGCTTGCAGGAGAGGAGGATGGGTTTCCCAAGGGGAGGGCGGATGATGGAAGATGCCTTATCCACCTCGCTCGAATCTTGAGCCAAGCCACCGATGGAGGGGATGGCGACGGCTGCACCCGCCCCGGTCGTTAGAAAATGTCTTCGGCTTTGTTTCATCAATAGTGTTTTATGGGATTTTTTCCAGGGAGTCAAACAGACTGAAGCATCTGCTTGGGGCCCCTTCCTCTGAGGATCCAAGGTGTCGTGGCACGGATTCGGTGACACCATTGCCTGGTTATTCGCTTATAGATTCAGAAAAGGCTTGCCCTAAGCTTGAAGATAATGTGCACAATTAAAACCGATGGCCTTTTCCTTCTTTAAGTATGATCTCCCAGGCGGGATTTCCTGTCTTGGGTCCCAAAACGTTGCCTTTTGCTGGAGAGCCTTCAAATCCACGGTCACTTTAATGATTCTGGCATTCCTTGTTTGCGCATGCAGCCCAAAGGAAACAGGGTCGACAAATGCCCCGGTGAAGGCTTCTTTAGGGATGATCAAGACGCCCCTCAAAACATGGAGCATAGACGAGGCAAATAAACCGCATTTCCGGAAACTTGATGCCTCCCGTACTGGTATTGGGTTCAGGCACCGCTGGCAACCAAGGGATGCATACGAACGACGCTTGCTGCGTACGGGCTTTTCTGGGGGAGGCGTTGCCATGGGGGATTTTGATGGAGACGGTCAATGTGACATCTTCCTGACCCGTCCCCATGGTGGGGGAAGGCTTTATCAGAACAAGGGGGATTTCAAATTTGAGGACCTTACCGAAAAGGCTGGCCTTGGGTATCCAGATGATTGGGGCACTGGAACTGCCTTTGTGGATTTGGAGGGTGATGGGGATTTTGACCTGATTGCCTGCCAGCACGCAGGACCAAACCGGGTCTATCTGAACGATGGTAACGGTAACTTCGTTGAGTCCGCAAAGTCGCTTGGTCTGGCCTTTTCCGGTGCCAGCATCAAGATGATCTTTTCGGACTATGATGCGGACGGCGACCTGGATGCCTTTCTGGTGACCAATCGACTGGAACCCCGGAAGCCTCGTCCAGCAAAATGGGACGGCAAACCTGGTCATTATCGACCTGCGGCTGGCTATGAAGAGGAGGTAGGTACCATTGACCTGAGCAATGGTACGCAAAAGTTTGCCAAGGCAGGACAATTTGATCACCTCTACCGTAACGAACTTGTGCCCTCGGGCACACTGAAATTCACGGATGTGAGCGTGGATGCAGGTATCCGTGGTGCCTGGCATGGATTGGACGCCGTCTGGTGGGATGCCAACGGAGATCTCTATCCTGATCTATACGTGGCCAATGACTTTACAGATCCCGACGCCTTTCTGGTCAACCAGGGGGATGGAACCTTCAAGGCGGTGGAAGGTACCGCGATTCCCAGTATGCCATGGTTCAGCATGGGGCTGGGCTCCGGTGATTTTGATGGAGACGGTCGTTTTGACCTGATGGTGGCGGACATGGCAGGTACCACCCATTTCAGGGAAAAAATGGCCATGGGAGCCATGGAATCCGTCGACTGGTTCCTTGATTTCGCACACCCAAAACAGTACATGCGCAATGCGGTTTACCTGAATACAGGCAGCGACTATTTCCAGGAGGGAGCGCACTTGCTTGGACTTGCCAAGTCCAACTGGACCTGGTCCATCAAGGTGTGTGATCTGGATGGCGATGGATATGAAGATATTTTCATCACCAATGGCTTCACGCGCGATTACATGGACAGTGACTTTTCAAGAAGTCTGGAGAGCAAGGGGCTGAAAGGGAGCCCTGATGCCTGGCTTCAAGCCCCCATGCTCAAGGAACATAACATGGCCTTTTCTCGTGGAGGGCAAGTTCCCTTCAGGGACCGGGCTGCCGAGTGGGGGATTGACGAGGAAGGTATTGCCTTTGGTGCCGCCATTGGAGATTTGAATGGGGATGGTCGCCCTGATCTGGTTGTCAACCAGTTTGACGACGCACCCCTGATTTATGAAAATCGATCACCCGGAAACCGTATTGAGCTGAATCTTGTCGGGGACAATGCAAATCGGCATGGCGTCGGTGCGGTGGTGCGCGCCCATGCCGGCCAGTCAATGCAGATAAGGTATGCCCAGTTTGGCCGTGGGTATCTTTCAGCCGACGAACCTAGTTTGAATTTTGGCCTGGGTGATTCCACCCTCATTGATAGCCTGGAAATTGTATGGCCTGATGGAAGACACCAGTCTTTAGCGAATCTTGAAGCAGGTTACCGATACACCGTTCACGTGCCCGAGCATAGCGAGCCGCCTTCCCGGACAACGCCACAAAAGGATCCCTTGTATGCCTCGTCCACGCTGTTGGCTGCATTTCCTCATGTCGAGAGACCTTACGATGATTTCAAGCGCCAGCCCCTTCTTGCGGACAAACAATCCCAGTCTGGCCCATGGATGAGTTGGGGGGATGTGGACGGTGATGGTGACCAGGATCTCTATCTTGGGGGGGCTGCAGGTCAGGCAGGTCAATTATTGATTCATCAGGACGGGCAGTTTGTAAGGCATTCGATGGAAACATTCGATTTGCACCAGGCGAGTGAAGACATGGGATGTCTCTTTCTGGATATGGACGGTGATCAAGATCTTGATCTATATGTTGTCAGCGGCGGGGTGGAAAGTGAGTCCGGATCTCTCGTGCTGCAGGATCGTGTGTATCATAATCAGACCGAAGATGGATCCAAGGTGCGGTTTGTGCATGTGCCAGAAGCCCTGCCAGTCTTCCATGAAAGCGGTGGACCCGTGTGTGCCACTGATTTGGATCACGATGGGGATCTGGATTTATTTGTGGGTGGGCGGCATGTTCCAGGAAAATATCCTCTGGCTCCATCCAGCAGGATTCTAATCAATCAGGGTGGGCTTTTTGAAGATAAGACATCAGATTGGTCTCCGGATCTCGAGGACGTCGGCATGGTCACCGATGCCCTGTGGGCTGATGTAGACGGAGATCAACATGAGGATCTCATAATGAGCACGGAACTGGGACCCATCCGGATTTTCCTCAAAAAGGCAGATCAACTTGTTGAAACCACCCAGCAATCTGGCCTCATGGCATTGACTGGTTGGTGGCAGGGGATCGCAGTTGCGGATATCGACGGGGACGGAGACCTGGACATTGCCGCCAGTAACCGGGGTTTGAATACCAAGTATCAACCCAAGCCAGGTCATCCTTATCAGCTCTATTATGGGGATTTCGATGGGGACGGGACCCATCATTTGGTCGAAGCCAAGTCCAATAAAAACGATTTGTTGCCTGTGCGTGGTTTGAGTTGTTCCTCCACTGCAATGCCCTTTATCAAGGAAAAATTCAAAACCTTCCGATCCTTTGCCTCTGCTACCCTGAGTGACATCTACCCTGACACCCACCTCGAGGCTGCTCTGCATCTGGAGGTCGCCGAGGCGCAGTCGGGAATTTTGCGCAATGATGGTAAAGGCAGCTTTACCTTCGAACCCTTCCCTTTACTTGCACAGATTGCACCAGGTTATGGATTGGCATTTCTTGAACTCAATGGGGATGGTAAACCAGATCTTTTCATGGCACAGAACAGCGATAGTCCTCAGCGGGAGACAGGACGGATGGCAGGAGGTTTGGGGGGGGGCTTTTTAAATCAGAGTGACGGTTCCTTTATCCCTCTTGGTCCCGATATCACGGGTATTGCCATGCCTTGGGATGCGAATGATGTAGAAAGCGTCGACGTGAATGCTGATGGCCTGCGTGACCTTGTCGTTAGCTTGAACGACCGGTCACCCATGGTTTTCCTCAAAAAACCAGTTCCGGCAGAACGAAAAAACCGTTCGGAGTGATCAAGTCCGGTTTGGTTCTGGACCGTTATGGAAGTAGGGTGGGCTGTGTGACTTTCCTTTTTTGTGCAAGGCTGTAATGTGTTCCTTTCCGCTGCTGCAGACCATTCCCAGACCTGACACAAGGGGCAGCGCCATGGCCCGATTATAATACTCGCCGTTTTTTGGAATCGAATTACCTTGCGATAAAGGCATGAGCATCGTTTGAATTCACTTCATGAGCTCTGTGGACCAGTTTGCAAGTGTTTTCAACGCCGCAACCAAAAAGGTGTTCCAATACAAACCCATCGGTTTCAACAAGCCCCTGGTCATCACGGACCTGGATAGCGAAGCCGCCGTTCATTACACCGAGACGGGCAAGCAATTCTTCTCCATGGTTGATGGACCATGGGATACCCTCTGTGCATCTGATTTCAAGACCGTCAAGGAGCTTCTTGATCAGGTCGAGCGCAGAAAACCTGACTTAATCGTTACCTATCGGCATCTGCACAGCGAGGCATGGCGGTGGCCACACAGCCTGGGGGAACATCTGGATGTGTTGATCCAGGTAACTGATTTTCCAGTGGTGGTCATGCCCCACCCCGATCGAGAAGGGGTGCCAGACCAAAGCATGCAGGCAGCCCGTCGCGTCATGGTGATCAACGATCACTTGGCTGGTGAAGATGCACTGATCAATCACGCAGTTTGCCTCTGTGACCCTGAGGCTGGTCATTTGCACCTGACCCATGTTGAGGATCAGATCGTTTTTGAACGCTACATGGAGGCCATCAGCAGAATACCGGAGATCGACACGGATACTGCTCGATCGACCATACAAGCCCAGTTGCTGGCGGAGGTGTCCAAATACCTTGAATCCACCGCGGACATTCTTGCTGAGGTGCGACCCAATCTTGAAGTGGTCCAGCATATCAATCATGGTCGCCCTCTGGACACCTACCGCAAGATTGTTAAAGACCATCAGGCTGACCTTGTGGTCCTGCTGGGCCATGATAAGGACCAGTTAGCCATGAACTCCACTGCCTATTCCTTGGCTGTAGAGCTGCGCACCACCCCACTATTGATTGTGTAAGGAGTGTCTATGAGCAAAACATCCAAAAAGACTGCTGGTAAGAAACTTCATAATCCGCTGCATGTTACTATTGCCGTGGGCCTGGTTACCCTGATTTGCGCCCTCATGCTTCATCAAGGAACGGAGACCAAGTATGTGTTTGGTTTTTTGCTGGCCATGACGCTTGGCATGCTGGCGCTTGAAAAGATCAACAAAGCCATCCTTGTCCTTTTGGGGTCCGGTATTGCCCTTTTACTCGCCATATGGAGGGGGGTTCTGGAAAAACCCGATGATCACGGTGCCCATGCCTTGCCGGTTTATATTGAGATGATTGACTGGGGCACGATTGGCATCATCATTGGTTCCACCATTTTTGTGGAACTCATTTCCCGGAGCGGACTCTTTGCTTGGATCAGTGTCAAGATCCTCAAGGTGTCCCAAGGAGACCCCTTCAAGCTTTTGATCTGTTTTTCTGGCCTGACTGTTATTTTCAGTGCGTTCTTGAACAATGTCACAGCCATGATCATTGTGGGCTCACTCACCATTGTAGCCTGTAAAAAGCTCAAGTTGTCAGCCATGCCGTTTCTCCTTGCCGAGGGTATCTACACCAATATCGGTGGTTTGCTGACCCTGATATCCTCGATTCCCAACATCATCGTAGGAACCGCCGCGCGCATTGGTTATGCAGATTTTCTGGTCGTGACCGGTCCGTACTGCCTGATTGCCTTTGTTGCTACCCTTTATCTGGTCCGTTGGATTTTTAAACTTGCGCCTTTGGTTAGTGCCCAGGGAAAAGCCGATGCCAAAGCGATGGTGGATGCCTTTGATGAATGGGATACGGTGAAAGACAAAAAGTTCTTCTACTTGTCGGCCCTTGTCCTTGGGGCAATTATCCTTGGCTTTGCCCTGCATGCCTCTATCCCGGTGCTTAACCAGATGGGCTTGGAAGTCATCGCCATTCTAGGCGCCACCGTCATGCTGGTCATTTACCCAACGGATGTAGAGGGTGTTCTCAACGAGGTTGAGTGGACGCTTGTCTTGTTTTTTGTCGGTCTTTTCACCCTGCTTGGGGTGATGGAGCACGCTGGCGTGCTGGCCATGATTGGTGACTGGCTCAAATATCCCCTGAGCTCGGGACCGGCAACCGGCCCCATTGCCATGATGTGGAGTAGTGCCTTCTTCAGTGGATTGACCGATAATATACCACTGGCTGCTGTGCTGGCCAAGGTGTTGAGTGGTTTTCAGAGCCAAGTCACCGAACTGAGCTGGTTTGCCGAATATGGGCACATGCTTTGGTGGAGCCTTATTTTCGGAGCAGGCTTGGGAGGTAACTTTACGCCCATTGGCAGTGCTTCCACCGTCGTTGCCATTGGGATTCTCAAGAAGGAAGGGCATCCCATTACCTTCATGCAATACGTCAAGATAGGTGCGATTGTCGTGCTCGTGCAGCTTCTGTTGGCAACAGGTTACCTCTTTGGAGCCGAAAAAATAGGTCTCATCAAGCCATTAGATCATGGGAAGGTCCCCACCATGGAGACTCAAGATCACAAGGCATCGGATAATCACTGATTTCGAGTGTTGATTCCATGGGAAACAACTCCACAGTTTCCACTGCTATCACAGAACGAAAACACAATAACACCTGCGGTATTGACATGGGAACTCTTTATTGGATGTCATCCGGCTTGCCCAGCATCAGCATTCCCAGCACTGCGCCGCCCAGCAGTAAAAGCCATCCTGTTTGAGTCCAGGCGCTGATTCCTGTCGTGGCCTGTTGGGCTTCGATACTCAGATGTAGCTTTGACCAGTCGCCCACCTGCATGGATTGCTGAAAAGTGTAGGTGTTTCCGTGCTTTGGAAAGGTGGCTTTCAACAGTTGGGGCTTCTCCACGGCTGCTTCCTGTTGGCGGATGATGCGTTCGGCCTGGTTGTTGAATGCGGTATTGATATCATCACTGTTTTTCACCACCAGTTGCTCGTAATCCTCCGGTTTGAACTGCAACTGGCTGCCAGGTTGATTATTGTCTGAGGATGATGGATCGCTTGTGACCGTTTGGTTCTGGACATAGTTATTCCTGAAGTTGAGGCTTAGGAAGGCCTGCTTGGTTTTAAGATTATGCAACTGAACCCTGGCATCTTCATTGAATGCAGCATCATGTCTCGATAAGCCGTAGGCGTGTTCAAAAGCTTTGCGCGCATACTGTGGATCCCCCTTGATCAGGAGTTCGTTGCCAAGGTTCAAAAACTGTTCGGCGGTTTGTGTTTGTTCCTTTTGAATCCGGGATTGCTCCTGGAAATACTGGTCCCAGTTCATGGTTGTGGAAACCAAACCCGATGCTCCCTGTGCCAATTGAAGGGATCCCTCGTGTCGGTGCAGTTGCCATTTCTTGTCGAGAAAAACCTCCCAGGTGACATTTTCCAAGGGCAGGTCAAACTCGGGCCCTACGAGTTCGAGGCGCAATTGCGACCTTCCTGAGTAGCCGAGGTTGGAAGTATAAAGGAATTCCACGACAGTAGGCTTATTGGGCTCGGATGCCGCTTCCAGTGGAATCAAAATCTTCCCTCCTGACTCCCATGGCCAGACACTATGCCCATTGATTAATGCAAACCAAAATCGGGTGCCATCGGGTAAGGCTATTGGCAACAGTCGTTTGTCTCCCGGATTCAACTCCATTTTTATTTCCGTCAGAATCATGCCGTTATCCGATACCACAGATCGAAGATTTGCCCTCTGAACCTGTGCAGGCAGCAATTTCGCTACCTTGCGTTTTTGTAGATTCAAACGGAATTGATATTCGGGTTGGATCAAGCGGAAGCTCAAGCGAGCAGCAGCGGCCTGGACGGATTGATTCCATTCCGACGGGATGGATAACCACTCGATGACTTGGAGTTCGGGTGGTAATGCCTCCAGTGTGCCCCGGAGGCGTCCCTCGAGACCAACGGCGACATAGCCACGCTGCAGCCGTGCATCCAAGGCTAGATCCCCTTGAACCGTGAATGTCATTGCATCGGCTGGCATGGGGATGGTGTAGAGAACCCTCAGTTTATATGCTCCTATGACGCGTCGATCCAGTTTGACGCTCCACTGTAGGCGATCGTCATTCCCGTCCATATCGGACGCTATGAAATCTGAGATGTGTTCTCCCTGAAAACGAACACCTTCGGCGTCAGAGGGCAGCGCGACACGAAGTTCCTTTACGCCAGCATTCCGAATCTGGTAGTTGAACCGCGTTTGCGCTTCGCCCCGCCCCTCAGATAACTGAATATACTGAAGTCCATCTGTCTGAATCCAGGGAGGTAGCTGGGTCACGTCCAAAAGCATGTTCCAATCCTGGAACAGGAGGCGGAAAACGCTGGCATTCTTATTACCAAGGCCAAGTTCCTCCGGATCCAGTTGAACCACGCCCTCCTGGTTGACCACTTGCAGTCGCAGGCCCTGTTCTGAGGAGAGTGTGAGCTGTCCTGTTTGCTTGGATGCCTCCTCGAATCTTACACGTGGCACTTCCCATCTGCCTCCTGCCACCGGACCAGGTCCAGCAAGGCTCAGTTGAATATCGGTTCTCCCGATGGTCTTGTCATGGAAATGAAGTGTGATGTAACGCGTTTCATCCCGGGTCATCTCTGTCCAGTGGCTCAGGGCACTGCCTGACACACTCTCCACATCCATGTCATCCGGTAAGGGAAAACGCAGGCGAAACACACCAGCACGCGAAATATCCACCTGGCATTCGACACCTAATACAGAGCGATCTTCGCTTAAAGAAAGGGTTTGTCGTGTCAAAAAACGGAGGTCTGAACTAACTGCATCGGCATGCACGGTCAGGGTCGGCTCACCATCACCATACCGAAAAGCCCGCCGGACAATAGGATCCCCATTGAGCGCCTGGCCCGCCAGTTGATGGAGCTCGGAGGAAAAATCCTCCAGTCGAATCTCGGACATTTCAACCGGTTTCAAATCCAGGAGCTGCACATCCGGCATGGTTGCAACTGCCAGCATACCGACTTCACGCTCGGCGCCTTCCAGGGAGGGAATGTTTGCCTGACGTGTATATGGAAGTGGTTCCGCAGCCAACTGCGATCTCAAGCTTATCTGAAAGGAGCCTTGTTGGGGAGGGTTCAACGGCACGGATAAAATAGATGCGCCAGGATCAAACCGCCACCCATCGCTACCATGGTTGATGACATCAGCAATGGTCCAGGTCCCTGGTACCTTGATCTTCAGCAAGGATAATTCACCCTGTGCCAAGCGAATGAAGACCGTGTGAAAACCTTCAACCAATCCTGCGGATGGCAGGAACATGTGGCTCCACTCTGCAAAATAGACAGCTTGTTCACGGCTTGCATCCCTTGCCCTGGGTCGCACCGCAATCCTTGCACCCTCAGCAGGGGCCAGCAACATACTTGCAACGGTGTGTCCATCCTCAGTGACTTGACTGGTGCTTGATATTGACTGGTCACAGAGCAGGTCCACTTCCCGGTTGATCACTTTCAATGTCAGCTGGTGCACCAATGCCATGGTTGTGGGAAGGGTGAATCCCTGTGTGGAACGGTTATTGGAAGGGCTTATTTCGTATGCGAATATAATCTCAAAGCTTCCAGCCTCCCTGGCAGCCAGTGCATGGACCCATTGCCCATTCGTTTCCCGTCGAAATACCTTGGCCTTGCCTCCGGTCCATTGGATGGATTTCAAAATGACAGGATCCCGTAACAAGTCCAGAGTGTCGGGTTTGTCGGTTGTCCAATGCAGCGTGGCGTTTACCAGGATACGATCCCCCTTGATCTCGATTTCCTGATCGAGGAGGGAGGCCTTCCATGCCGGCGAGGTCTGGACCGTGCTTGCCGCCGGCATCCCTGGAGTTTGAGCCTTTAAGTTCCCTGTTGGGAGGCATGCAAGCAAAGCCCATGCGGCCACCGCTGCTGATCGAGCGAAACCCGGTCCGTGACGAAGTCTCAAGGCCCAAGGGACGGCAATGTGCACCACATAAAAAAGGCCCAGGCAAAAAATGAATGTCGACCAACCGTGCGGGGCGCTCAAGGTAATTCCAAAAAGTATCATCCAGCTGATGGACCAAGCTATTTTTCGGCGAAGAGCATCAGGCTGCAGGGTTCCAGCCACCCAGAGCATCAGGGAAAATACCAGCAGGATACCCGGAAAAAATCGGACGGGTGCCTGGTTTTTCTCAAAGTGATCCAACTCTGTCGTCAAGGTGGTGTCTGTATCCAATACGGGTGCCATGAATGCCACGGAGCTTTCGTCATCAAATGTGTCCGGAGCCAGGACGGGATGGGCAAGATGGACGAGGATTCCCAACATGACACACACGGAGGCAGCGCCCAAAAGGGTTCCGGACCAAAATCTCCAACGACTGGTTGCTGCGTCTTTTCCCTTGGCGAAACGCCAGACCATGACGGCTATAATTCCCAAAATAGTCGCCAGTATGCATTGAATGATTCCATCTTTTTCACGCGCTCCCTGGCCCGACATGATATGAAGCAAGGACGACCATCCGGATACGTCTCGTGGTAGCGTGATCGGCAGCAGGTTTCCATTGCGATAGCGCAGTTGGTGACCTGGGTCCGGTTCGATTACCCATTCCGCCAGCACCACGGGTACGCCAATTGAGGCCGTTTGGACCGTCAGGCGATTTGGGTTTTCGGTCCGTGCAGCCCACTTGACTTGTACAGTCTGCAAGGCGTCAGGCCGTTGTTCCGAAGGAATCGGCACTTGATATCCATTTGCATCCTGTACGGTCGCGGCAGTTTTTTGATTAACCATGACAGACCAAAGCCTTGAATCCTCTGGTAGCTGAATCGGCAACATGGCACTTCCCTGTGATTTAATAAAATAAGTGGCTTCTGTCAGCATTTCTCCCGTGGCTGAGACATGGGTGCGGATGGAGGCACGGTCCACAACAAGATCGAGGGTGTCTCCTTGACTCAGCGGTTGGAGTTCCAGTTGCAGATCAACTGGCAAGGCAGTGTAATGATACGCTGCGAGAATGGGGGCATCGATGAAAAGTCGATGTTCTGGAGGAACCTCTGTGGGTTCAATTGCACTGAGGGATCCAGATGCGGCAACAGGCTGCACACGAAATTGATAAGCGCTCGTGATGATCGTGTAACCCTGCTCTGATTGTGCATCAGAGGGTCGAATCCCTGCAAAGGTCAGGGTATCGCCGCGCGCGTTGAACGGTCGTTCGTAACTTGCCAGAAGAGTGTAGGCGCCTGAAATCGGGTTATGCAGAAAAACAGTGTAGCCCGTTTCGGTTTTTACCCAGTCCCGCACCTCTCTACCGGTGAATTCCAGGTTGAAATAATCATCCGATAAAGCCACCTCAAACGAGTCCAGCGGAGCTCCCGAAATAAAGTAATGCATCACGCTGCTTCCGTAGGCCATTCCTTCGCCAATAGTGAAAAGGTGGAGTGCGTCCGCCTGCACCGACTGTTCGAGTCGCTCCAATTGGAACGATGCAGACCAATTTGCCTCCCGAATCCGGAAGGCGGACTGTATGCCTTCGAGTCTGCGTGGGAAATAGCCTGCGGGGGTCTCTGCCAGTCCGCTGACAAGGGTAGGGAGAGTCCTGAGGCCCGTGTCGGCGGTGATTGCGATATTGCCACGTGTTGACTTGGCATTCATGACTCCAATATGAGGAAGATTCCATACGCCTGGCTCCAGGGGAGTGTTTTGTTCCAATGCAAGCGTGACGACTCTTCTTCCTTCAAAGAGACCTGTAAACTGCAATGTCAGCACCACTTCATCCTCCGTGGACGCTTTTCTTACCGTGTAGTCTCCCAACTCATCAGACTGTACCTTTGAGAGCGTGTAATGATTCGGAAGCTTTACCTGAATCTCCTGCACTGGAGCTTCTCTGATGTTTAATTCCAGTTCGGCCTCGATGTTCAGATCGGCGAGTCCGATCTCATAAATCAGTAGTTCAGAAACGCTTATTTCAGGGACGATATTGTCGGCTCGAATGCCAAGATCATGGATGGTTGAAGCATATCTGTAAGCAAATATTTGCTTGCCTTGATCAGAGAAAAGATTTGTGCCTCCCGGTTGAGCGTTTAATTGTTCCGGGGAAATGCGAGAAAGTCCTGAAGCCTGGTCGACCTCCAGTCGGACCGCTCCCGAATTTGCGATACGGATCCATCCCCCATATCGAGTTGCGTTCACAGGGAACAATCGCATGGGCTGGGCGGAAGCAGGAAAGGCTCCCATGCTGGTCTGTGCATGAATGCGCACGTTGAAAGATTCTGTCTGGACCTCGTTCAATTTTAATTTCAGGAGCCTTCCATTGTTTCCGGCATTCTCGACGACCTCCCAACCGTAAAGCTGATCGGATTCAACGGAGATGATTTCCCCTTCGCCGCGAATGCTAAATGCAAGCTCATGCATGCTACCCTGCATGACCCTCACCGTTGTTTGAAAGGACTGCCGCATCATGCCTGGACTGATCATGGACTCTTCCCAGGTCTCGGCCGCAAAAAACAATTTGCTGTCTTCATCCGAATAGTCCTTGCGAATTTCCAGATGAATGGGGCCGTCAGAGGCGGCATGGAAAGATAAGGTGCCGGATGCGTCCGGGAGTCCTTGACTGATTACGGTCGAAGTTTGACCTAACTGTGCCCCTTCGGGAAGATGACGGATTCGCAGGGGACGGATGGCGGAGGGTATGGTCGTGAAATGGAGCACGGCGGCACCTTTTTGACGAGAGATTTTGGCGAGAAACTTGTATTCCAATGGGAAGGATCCCTGTCTTGCATAGCGAGCGATGTATCCGCTGGCCTTGCCGGGCACGGGAATCATCAACGATTGCCCGGTATGAATGAGATTGGGATCAATCTGATTCATCCGCGCTATCTTTCTGGCCGTGGATCCGAACTGGGCAGCAATACCAGCCAAGGTGTCGCCTTGCCGGATGCGGTAGAGAATGGGTTCACTATAATCCAAAGTTGCTCCATCAGCCCGGATCACCTCGACCATCGCTGCCTCTCCCCCCA
>JAAZXX010000219.1 GCA_014239995.1 Verrucomicrobiia bacterium | reverse complement strand
TTCAAGATCGCTTGAAAAAAACCTGCTTCCTGCAGCTCAACCAGGTCATTGGGAATCACAGAGCCAGAGGATTGAAGCCGCACAAGCGCATGCCACCTTTTCATTTGGTCTTCACCCATGGTTTCATTCACTGAGCCCAATCGTTGCCCCATGACATAGACGGGACGTTTCAGCTCTTCAACAGCCATCTCCAACATTTCGAGATGCTCAACACCGACCCCCGTTGAGCGGTCTTCCAGGCCAAAAACCAAGTCATAGGGAATGAGTTTTGAAACACTGATATCGCTCAGCGGTAGCAGAGAAGCCCCAACCCCCATCTCAAACAGGTATTCCTGAAGCACCAAGGGATCCATTAATGGATCAGGAGGGAACACTATCGCAGCTTGCTGGCACGTCTCCGAGACACCCGTACGGATCGGGGCGGAGGTTACCACGGACCCGTCCTCCCTGTATGCCACTGCCGTGACTAGAAAATCGCCTATGACATCAGGCTCCCAAAGAAAGACGTATGGAGCAGCATTTTGCACACCCTGCAGTTCATCCCCAGCAAAGAAATGTACAACGTTGCCATCCTCATCCCCACCAGTCAGCTCAACGATAATCTCAACCTGATCTCCAAGGCAAACCACCGACGGATCCTCCATTTGAGTGATTTCAAGTGCAAAAGCCATCGGACGTTCAACGATCTGGAGTGTCAATACATCTGTGGAAGCAGCAGCGTGCAGGTTGTCCCAGGCAGATGCCATCAAGGTGTAAACCCCGGCTGCGGGTGCCTGCCAGAGCACTTCGGATGCACGCCCGTCTGGTTTGTCCAATGGGACACCATTGACTTTAAAGAGGACTTGATCAACCGTTCCGTCCAGATCCTGCACCATGACCTTGAGAGGAATGATTTGGTCATGAAAATAGGTAGCGCGATCCACGGGTGTGACCCATTCAATCGAAGGGACCTGATTGGGTCTTGGATGCATGACAGCCTGAAATCGACGAGTAATCGACCCATGGGGCTGGGAACCATCATACAGGGTAACCACCACCTCGGCCCTACCTGATGCTCCAGGGATAGGTGTCAAGTGAAGAGTCCCGACCGAGGCGTGTTGCAGGTGCTCAACATGTGCATTGGAGAAGAGTTCATCCCCCAGAAAGGACACATTGAAAGTCAAATCCTGGAGCTCATGATCGGACCCATCATCGATGCCACTCAGTTCAATACGCAGCTTGGATGCATCCGGTTTGATATCCACGTTGGGTATTGGATCCAGAAGGGGCGGATCATTAACAGGCTTCACAGTCAGCAAAAAGCTTTCCACATCCAGGCCGCCCTCAGGGTCACTCACGGTAATGGTCAGCAGAACTTCTCCCGAGATGTCCGGAGTTGGAATCAACTTCAAGCGCCAACGACCACGGTATTCCTCCAGCACCCAACCGGAGTCAGGGGAAATCAATCCAGGGTTCGACGATGTCAAACTCCATGAGAGTTCACTGCTGTCATGGTCTGCATCGTTGGCAGCAAGCCGCATGTACACAGGACGATCCTCAAGGGTGGTTCGGTTCCTGATGGCCGCGATGACAGGGGGTTGGTTCAATTTGGGAGCAAAACGCACCTGAACAGACTCCTCCAAGATTCGCTGCGGCTGCTCATCTGTGAAGAAACGAACGGTCAAGGTCGTGTTGGCATCCGCCATACCTTCCACTGGCATGGAAGGAGCACGCCAGAGTTGACCACCGAACTGAACTGGGAAAGCCTTATCAGGAAAGTATGAACTCCTTGCCTCCATGCGAAGAATAGGTACTGGGTTGGCGATATTGCGGAATATTTCCACCAATTGATTGGCAGAAGTGGCCTGCCTGAAATTGCCACAGGTACTGGCTGCGATACTGGTAAGCAAGTTGGATCCCCCTGAGGATGCTTGTCCCAGATAAACGGTGTGGACCACCACACCCGAGCGACCTGCCTGGATAGCTGCCTTTGCGGGACTTCCATCCGATGCCTCTCCATCGGAGAAGAGAATGATACTTTGAGCAACACCCGGCTCGGCACCCGAAAGCATCTCCTTGAGGGCCACCTCAAGAGCCAACTGGATGTTTGTTCCCCCAGACTGATCCAATAGCTCCAGCTTACCTTTCACCCTTTCAAGGTCACTTGTCAGTGACTGCAAAAGGCGAGCGCTCTGATCAAAGTCAACCAAGGCGACTCGTATGGGCATCTCCTCAGGTAATGAGTCCAGCAGGGTCCGAACAGCCCGCAGACGAAGATCCTCCGGATCGTTGGTCTTGAGGCTTTCAGAACTATCGATTACCAGGACCAGATCCATACCCGTGGCACCCGGGGTCAGCCCAATCGATCCTGAAAAACCCACTTCCGCCTTTTCTAAGACAGCCCCCTCGGCTGGTTGAGTAATGGTCAGTTTCGGCAGTAACGGTACGGAATCAGCTCCTTCATGGAAACAACTTTCCAACCGGTCAAATTCAAATCCATACTGTGCCTTGGTCATGGATGTCTGGTAAACCTCCAGTTCGTATGCACCCTGCTGTCTGACATTGAAAAAATGCTCATGCGAATTGGAAACACGGAATGGGGCGTCAAAGAGGAACAGGCCATCCGGTTTCTTCAAACGCCACATCAGATTGGGCGATCCGCTGGCAAGTGTCGGCCTGAAATACCATGTCTGTCCAGGTTCACCCTGTATCAGGAAAATATCCGCTTCACCGGGTGCATCAAGGTTACCAGATCCGTTTTTTGGGATTCCGGGCGCGACCGAAAGCACACCCACTCCAATATCAACTATTTCCGAAGGAGGCACTTTCCAAAGTCGAAAACCATAAGAACCGGTGCCACCATGACGAAAACCGCCCACCAGAATCTTGAATTCGCCAGACTCCTGAAAAGAAATTTTACCAGGGTTACTGCAGCGAAGGCATTGATCATAAACCAACTCTCCTTGAGCATTTTCCAAACGCCATGGCATGAAACCAAGGGATGGTTCGGCGTTGAGGACTTCAATGTAAACCTCATCGCCCGCCTCCACACTGAACCGGTAGATATCCTGAGCCCCCGGAACGATGATCTCGCCGGCACCTTCTTCGGGAAGATTCAAACCCACCGTGTCACCCAGACGGATGTCAAAGACATCTCTGTCCGGAACCGGCTGAATATGTATTCGATAGGCGCCCTGACCACTCTGAACATTACCTCCCACAACCATCCTGTAATCCCCGGAAGATGGGAGAAAGATGAGACCAGGATCGCCCGAGAAGAAGAACTTGGAGAAGACCTTCTGGCCTGTGGGTCCAAAGAGTTCCCACTGGGCAAATTGAAGATCCGGATGGAATTCTTTAAGGTCGATGAAGAACCAGCCTGGGGTTTCGAGGTTCCAAAGAAAAACATCCTCCGACCCATCTCCCTGCAGATACCCCCCCCCCTTACCTTCATTCACAATATCCACCGGAGACTGAAGGCTGATAAGGGTTTCATCAGGAGGAGGAATGCCTTCCAATCGGAACTGGTAATACCCGGTGTTGGAGTTATTCGCATCACCCACCACAAGTTTGAAGACCCCGGATTCTTTCGGATTAAAAATACGGGGTTCATACTGAAGGAGATCTTCAGAATGAAGGGTTCCCCTGGCGGGGCTCAAAAGACTCCAGTCGACCTGCGCAAGGCTTTGGTCAAAGCCAAGAAGACGCAAGATAAACTTCTGATCTTCAGCCACCTCAAAATGGTATTCGTCACTTGCACCTGGCTTTTCGATGTAACCACTTCCATTGAGCTCCTGACCTCCGGTGATTTCATCACCGTAACTAATCCGAAAAACTTCAGGCTCGGGGACTGCCAGCAATTCAAAGGTATAGGAGCCCGTTTCCTTGAGATCAGCTCTACCCACAACCAGTTCATATTGTCCCGTTCTGGGCAACATGATGAAACCAGGATCCTGACATCGAAAGCACTCGAGAGAAATCACCCTTCCGGTTGGATCCAACACTTGCCAGGTCATCAGTCGAAATGCACTGTCATGCTCTAATAAGTCCAGGAAGACGCCTTGACCGGCTCGACCAGAAAAGCGGTAAATATCCTGTGCCCCAAATGATTCGATCTTTCCTGCACCCGGAAATGGTTGATCCATCTCGATCCTCTGATCCAACTCAATATCGAAGGTTTGTGATTGCTGGGCGCAAGCGGGAATGAACCAACCCAGCATCAGCCAGAAACAGTGAAGGTATTTCACCGCCCGATGATGGCATACAGCCTCGGGATAAGGCTTGAAAAAAGGACTCATCAGCTAGTGTCTGTTTAACGGCCTTGGGTTTCGAGCAAACTCAAAGATCAACGTCTTTGTGCTCGACTCTGATATTGACCATCAAAGCGACTCAATGTCAAAACACAACAAAATAGAGAAACCCAGATAAAAAATACGGAGGGGAAACAGGCCTTTGTCTTCAGAGATCCTGCTCAATATGAATGGAACGCTCTGATTGACATCTTTTCCTGTGGTTTTTTTGACTGGAAAAACACAAGACGTCGTCGAGATATACTCCGTCAAGTAAGATGCAAGGGCCCCTCCTCCGCGTAGCGCTCGAGCCCAAACGATTCCAACGAGTCGTGGCCCAACCCATGAGCCAGGCTCATCCAGAGTCGATTGTGAGGTGCGCCTTCGAGATCAATGGCGCGTCCAGTCTTGAACCCGGCTCCGCCACCCATCAGGACAAAAGGAATGTTGGACAAGGTATGAGAGTTTCCCTTGCCCAGCTCGTTCACCCAAACAACTTGTGTGTGGTCCAGCAAGGATCCACCCCTACCGTCTGTTTCGGGGGTCGCAGCCAGGCGTTGAACCAAATAAAGCAATTCCCTTGAAAACCAGTCATTGATACGCATGAGCTTATCCTGTGCATCCTGGTTGTTGTCTGGCTCATGGGAAAGCGAATGATGACCTTCATCAATCTTGAGCCAACGCATCCTGGCCTGGCCTACCGAGCGCATGTATTGGAGAGATGCCACCCGGGTCATGTCGTTAGCCAGTGCGTTGACCAGTAAATCAATCTGCATGCGACTGATGGCCGGGGTATTGTCGTTGACCAGTTCGATGTCCGGGTCAATGGCGGGCTCGGGATGATGCAGTGCACTCTGAGAGGCCGCTGCCTGAATGTCCATTTCAAGTCGCCTGACAAGTGCCATATGTTCCTGAAGTACAGCATGATCCTTACCGCTCAGGTGCTTGGAAACCTTACGAATATCGTCCCTGAGGTGGTCAAGTATGCTTCCCACATGCCTGCGATCTTGCACGCCGCCGTAGAGCTTGTGAAACATTTGATCCGGATCGTCAATGGGCGCAATCGGCTTGTTGCTGTCCGCATAGCACATGCGTGTCCATGGATCGGCCCGGTTCGGCACCGCGACTCCAAACTCAAGGGATCCAAAACGGGTCCTTGTCTGAGCCTTGGATTGAAAAAAATTACCTATCTCCTGGTCGATGGAAATCCCACCTGCCCACCCAGCTGGCGAATCACTCCCACCCTGAATATTACCCGGGAGGAGCTCGGTTGCCGTCAGTAGACATGACATCCCCCGCATATGATTATCCCCATCACCACGGATCTTGTTGTGCACTCCCTTCAGGATGAGCATTTGATCCTTGTAATCCTCAAGTGGTTTGAGAATGGATGGTAACTTCAAGGGTAAATGGTCACCCAGCTGATCGGGCCAAAAAGCATCCGGAAGGGTGCCGTTGGGAGAAAACATGATAACCAGACGCTTGGGTGGATGGGGAGATTCAGGGCTATCCCCACCTCGAAGACTCTGCAATCCAGAAAAGAATGGGATGCCGGCGGTACCGAGGCCCAGACCACGTAAAAAGGTCCTACGGTTGTTCAAGGAATCTTTCATGAAACGCTAGAGACTTTCTTTATTGCTGGTAAATTTTTCATCAAAACTGGCAACAAGCAGGGCGATCTGGAAAATCAACTCCCGCATGTTAAAGTTACTGCTGGTAAATTGCAACCGTAACTCTGTAAGCGCACTTGGATCGAATGCCCCCGGGGATTGTTTTATCAAGTGGTGGAATAACTGCAAAACGAACGCCGTATGCGCGGATTCATTTTCAATGGCGTAACGCGCAATGTCCATGGCCGTCTCGACTTGAATGGTGTCCCCGTCTTCGGTCAAGTATTCACTCAATGTGTTCACAGGCAGACCATTGTCTTCTTGTCTCCAGCGCCCGACGGCATCAAAACTCTCAAGCGCAAAACCCAGTGGATTAATCACGGAATGACAGGCCATGCACGCCCTGTCCTTGGTCAGTTCAACGACCTTTTGGCGCATGGTAATGTCCTTGGAAAAATCACTGTCCTTGAATTCAACGGCCATGGGCGGGG
>JAAZXX010000218.1 GCA_014239995.1 Verrucomicrobiia bacterium | reverse complement strand
GTATCTTCGAGAAGGTCATCCGCCAACGTGCGGTGTCCACGCCTCTTGTACTCGGGGTGAAGGGCAATGAATATGACTTAACCCTGCATGCCTTGTATTTCCGCACGGGTATCCGAGATACGTTTCCCATTGAAACCTGGCATGCGTTCATGCAAGAAGGTCGTGGTTTGGCTGCTCCCATTGCGCATGCTTACACGGCTCGTTCACATCCTATTGTTGGAACCACCTTGGAATATTTTGAAGCCCGCGGACTCCGTTGTCAAAAGGGACATTTGTTTACCAAGATCGGGCAGTGTGTGATCGGGGCCAGTCTGGCGTCAGCACTTGATCTGGGCCCTGGATCCACAATCATATCTGATCCTCAAAACGTCTTCAATCTGGCAGGAGATTATCCCATCGAGATGTATGTCACAGGGGTGCTCGCTGAGAGTGGGAGTCCCGATGACGGTGTTTTGTTTATGGACTTGAAAACCCACTGGATTCTTGAAGGCTGGGGCCATGGACATGAAGGGCTGGCCTCCGAGGACATTTCATCAGGTTTGATACTCAAAAAAAATGGCCAAAGCGTCACCGCCAGCGCAGCCTTGATACCCCACCTTAAAATCAACGAAGAGAATCAATCTGAATTCCACTTTCACGGTCCTTTGCACGAGCTTCCCATCACCGCCATGCTCGTTTGGCCCAAGGATGCTAAATCAAGGGCTCTCTTGCTTGGTCAATACAATAAGGAACCGGGAATGCTTTACCTTGTCAGGCCACTGGAGGTGGTGGAATCGATGATGACTTGGGTGTTTCGAGTCAAGGCCTTCCTCGATGCTAATTTTACCTTGATCGCCATCTCAGTGACAGGCATGGGTGCGGTGATCCTCATGCTGTCCCTGCGATTGCGTCATGAGGAATTTCAAACATTTGATTACCTGGGTTGCAGGCGGTTCTTTGTGTTCAGGCTTGTTCTGATCGAGTGGAGCGCACTCACGTTGTTGGCTTTGGTTCTGGCCATGTCCATCACCTGGTTCTCCTCCCATGGCTTGCGATGGATCATGGCGGTGGTTTGATTTCATCAAGGATATTTTTTCTGAAATAGAAGATGTTTTTCTGCTCCTGCACCCGGTCTTTTCAGTGTCTCCTCCAAGTACCAGAGTTCCACTTGGGATCCTGTTTTGTGCGAGGTATTCTCGTGTTTTTCTTCGTGGTTCCGGATCAGGTAATCAATGGTATGGTCCCATCGCAGGCCACGGGTGTGTATCTTGAGAATCCATTCTTTCCAGCGTTCCGAAGGAAACATATTTTTCATCTGCTTGGGTTTGCTCCAAGCCACGGGTGCTGATCGACGCCATAAATCCACCGGGGGCATGGGACCCTCGGCATCATATGCAAGGATGAACCAACCATCCGTTTCCGGAGGATCTGGTGAAAACATGGACCATGACTGGGCAAGGCGCGTGACCTTGAAGGACCATGACAAAGAGGGTGGTATTTTGCTCAACAGGGTATTTTGACTGAATGGCATTGCAATCAGGGTTGCATGCCAGGAGAGCATCATTGTGACAAGCAAGGCGGACAGAGTGTTGTTCCATGGCATGGGAGACTGCAAAGCTTCTCTGCGGTTTGAAGGACTTTCAGCCTTGGTCGCTGGGATCAGGGCGATCAGCGCAAGCATGGATACCCATGGAAAAAGGCCGAGGTGAAAGCAGGCCAGGAAACCGCATTGCATCCCGATGAGCAATCCGCAGCCAAGGAGACGCAGTTTTTTATGTCTGCCTCCCAGCAGGAGCAGTGGAGCTATCCATTCAATGGCCAGTGTGCTGTAGGTGAGCACCTTCATGAGGGTGGGATATTCCAGAAGTGCGCGGCCCAAATCCCGCGTGTAGATATCCAAATGGAACGCCAATTCTACGGCTGTCCCGTCCCGCCACGTCTCGCCACTTTTGCTGAACACGGATGTGAAATATATTAATCCGACCTGAAGGATCAACCCAGCACAAGCCCATCCCTCGACACGATCCTTACCCAGCCATTGGCATTTCTGCTGATTATCCACGGACCAGCGGGCCCCGAGTGGAAGCAGCATGGCCCATAAAAACAAGACAGCCAGTTCACGGTCGGCTCCATAAAGCAGAATGGGATTCCTCAGGTGCAGGGAGTTGAGAAGCAACCAGCAGATGACAACGGTCCACCGTGTCTGGAAACCCAGAATAAGAGCGACAGCCGCCAGGGCATGTATGACAAAGATCAGGATTTGTGCACTATCCGATACTGCCCAGCAATGGATTGGCAGCAAGGAGATGAAGTTGGCAAACCAAGGTGCTTCAGCCGGAGGAAGGCATCCATGTAATCCGTAGTGTGCCTCAAACGAGGTCACGCGTTGATAGAGGTCGATCAAGGTGATGGTGCCCAGTCCCATCCGAAAACAGGCAAGCATCCGAAGATCCAGGAAGAAGATACGGCGAAAAAGGCACCCGGCGCTCTGGAGCATGCCGGAAGCAAAACTCATGACCGCGTTAGGGTGTATGGAGTGACATGGATGATCATCGTTTCACGGTGTTGAAACCGGCGGTCCATTGCAAGCCAGAAACTTCCATTGAAAGGTGTGATCAATGAATGAACCACACCTGGGGTCTCAGTGGATGCGATCGAGCCAGGGGCGATCGACGGGAGGGCTCAGGATTCTTCTGCAGAGGTTCCTTGTCTTTTTTGCCAGAAGGCCTTGGCCAGTTTGGTGACATCCCGTGTTGACCGCAGGATATGGAGGGGCCAATGAGAGGGCAGCAGCGATGCGTAAGCCGGTTGTCTGAGGCGACTGTCGATAAGAACGGCCATGCCCTGGTCCTGTTCGCTGCGTATCAGTCGACCCATGGCCTGCATGACGCGGTTCATGCCCGGGTATCGGTAGGCAAAGTCAAAGCCTCTTCCAGGGTCTGTATCGAAATGGTCACGGATCAGATCCCTCTCGAGACAGACCTGGGGCAAGCCCACTCCCACGACGGCAACCCCAATCAAACGTTCGCCAACAAGGTCTATCCCTTCTCCGAAAATACCTCCCATCACGGCGAACCCGACCCGATGATTTCCGTTCACGGTACCGAAGGCCTTCAGGAAGGCATGGCGTGAGGTTTCGTTCATGTCTCTGGATTGTTGCATCAGTATATCTGGATCTGCACCCGTGGAAATCAGGTGATTTCTAAATAGACCTGCCACGTTTTCCAGGTAGCTGTAGGAGGGAAAGAAGACAAGGTAGTTTCCTTGACGTGAACTCTGAAGCGCATGGATCACCTCGGCTACCGCCTCATAGGTGAAGGGCCGCTGACGGTAGGTCGTGGCGATGCCACAGTGCAGAAGCACCTCCCATTGTGTCCTGGAAAAGGGAGTGGGGAGTTGAAGCACTTCTGCCTGGTCTGGAATACCCAGGATGCGACGATAATAGTCGTGTGGAGACAGGGTGGCGGAGAAAAAGAGGGTGGACCACGCACGCTTCCACGTACTGGCCAAAGCTTCGGAGGGGTCCAGGCAAAAACGGTGCAGCACGATTTCTCCTCCCTGGCGTCGGATAATGATTTGATGCTTCTCGGAGGAATCGTGGGCAACTCTATAGAGCTGGTGCAGTGAAAAATATAGTTGCAGGCCCTCCTGTTGCCTTTTGCCTTCCAGACCTTTTTCAAGCAGGGTCTCGAGCATTTTCAATAGATGTTTCAACGGTTTTTCCCAGGAATCTGGAAAGGTACGTGTGCATGCTAAATCCGCCGAGATCCAACGATCTATCTTGACCTGTTGAAGAGGCTTTGGGTCGACATGGGTGGGCTCAAAGCTGAAGAGTTCCGTTTGTTCGAGGGTGGTATCAGAGGAAGGGTGGGGGTCCGTAGTGGATTTGTGTTTAAAAACGGTCCTGAGTTTTTTTCTGAAGTTCCTCAAACCCTGCGCCAACCGGGGATCCTCCTTCCTGAGCCAAACTTCAACAGGAGCCCATGTGCTTGTATCCATTCTCTGGGAATGCATTTCACGGCCACGATCAGCCAGGTTGTGGGATTCATCCACCAGGAGGATGATGGGATGTTTTCGGGTTGCATCATCGCCAAAGAGGGTTCCTAGCTGGGTGCCTGGATCGAAGGCATAGTTGTAGTCTCCCACCATGACATCCATCCAGGGCACCAGTTCCATCGAAAGAGCATGGGGGCAGACCTGGTGGGTGTCCCCGATGGCGCGAAGGGCAGGGGAGTCAAGCAGACATGTCTCCGCTGTGACGGCTGCCTTCCGTGCCTCATGCAGGCGGTCATAAAAGCCAACCCTTTTAGGGCATGTTGCGGGGTCGCAGGCTATTTCCCCGTTGACACAAAGTGTCTCCCGTGACGAGAGGACAATGGATTTCAGGCGTGCGCCTTTCCGTTCCAGGAGGTTCAGTGCATCCTGAAAGACCTGTTGTCCTGGTCGACGCGCCGTGACAACAACGATCTGACGTACCTCTTTTTCCAGTAATGCTCGGATCGATGGAAAAAGGGTTGCCATGGTTTTTCCAATGCCCGTGGGTGCCTCCACCATCATGACTCCTCCTTGATCATGGAGCTTTGCCACGGTATCGAGCATGGTTTGCTGCCCGGTGCGGGTCTTTGTAAACGGAAAGGCAAGGGGCACGAGCGAGATGTTCCTTTTGTCACAGCGTGTCACGTGGTGATCGAGCCAGTCCACATAAGATTCCACGACCTGGTTGAAGAACTGATTGATCTCTTCCTGTCCCTGTGTCTCCTCAAAGCAATGTTCGTTTTCCTCTTCAAGGTGATAGTAGGTCAGGCGAAGTTTAAGTGGCCCTGGCGGACGTGTGCTATGCCACATGCCACCATATATCTTGAGCTGTGCCCAGTGCAACGCGGAGGCTTTTTGTTGCCAATGGCCGGTCACCGTCTTGATTTCCTCCAGCATCCACCCCTCCGGTGTTTCAATGGCGCCATCGATGCGACCACGCAGATTGAGCGTGAAACGGTCTTTTTGAAGACTCCATTTCAATGGAATCTCCGCTTCGTAGTGTGCCGGCCTGGATGCCTGCAGTTTTTGATGTCCCCTGGTTCCCTCAAGCGCCCGCGCTGGGGAGAGGAAGCGCGGGCCACTTCCCAGGTCTCCCTTTCTCATGGAGAACTCCACAAGCTCTCGCACGGAAATATCAAAGGCAATGGGAGGGTTTGCTTTCGGCGATTTGCGATGCATGCCCAAGGGGAAGGGAATAGTGATCAGGGCGCATCACTGGACCAAATAGGATTGCCCAGCACCTCCATTCTGGGTTCGATGCCCAGGCCGGGTTCCCTGGATGCCCGGAGACGGCCCTCGACGCGTTGGGGGGCGCCGCTGGCGATAGATTGGGTCACATAACTGTTGAAGTCGGTGCTGCTGAACAACAGTTCCGTGGGTGTGCTGTGTGCCAGGTGCGCAATAGCTGCTGTGATGATATCCCCACCCCAGGAATCCTCAATCGTCATGGCAATGCCCAGTTGAGCGCAGAGATCCCTGGCCAGTCGGGCGCGTGTCAGGCCGCCGAACTTGCTGATCTTGATGTTGACCCCATCCATCGCCATGTCCGCCTTGCCACGCACCAGCATTTCTACCCCATCCACCACTTCATCCAGGATAAAGGGGTGTTGCGTGTTGCGCCTTATGGAGAGACATTCCTCGTAAGTTCGACAGGGTTGCTCGATATAGACATCCAGGTCGCGTACACCCCGTACCACGCGCATGGCACCTTCCATCAGCCATCCCGTGTTGGCGTCCGCGACAAGTCGATCACCTGGTTCCAGAACCCCTGCTACCTGGTGAATGCGTTGAATATCTGTTGCTGGATCACCTCCGACCTTTAATTGAAATCTTCGGTAACCCTCGTTGCGGTAGCTCTGCACATTCGCTGCCATTTCTTCTGGCGAAGTCTGTGAAATGGCACGGTAAAGATGGAAGTCTTCGCCGTAGCGCCCGCCCATCAGTTCGCAGACAGGCATGCGCGTATGCTTTCCAAGAAGATCCCAGCAGGCCATGTCAATGGCTGACTTGACGGATGGATGTCCCTTGAGTGCCTGGTCCATGTGACGATTGAGACGGTCAAGTTCCAGTGGGTTTTGTCCGATGCATTCAGGCCCGAGAAAACGGATGCCTGCCCGGCAACCACCCGCGAATGCAGGGAGGTAGGCGGGGCCCAAAGGGCAGACTTCTCCCCATCCGGTAAGTCCCGTGTTGGTGGTGATGGCCAGGACCGTTGAGTCAAAGACATCCACCGATTTACCTCCAGACCAGCTATAACGACCTTCCTTCAGTGGAAGGTCGACCTGATACATTTGTATACGATCAATTTTCATGTGTTAAGCAACTGGTTGCAAGCATGTGAGCTTTACTCAACAAAGA
>JAAZXX010000217.1 GCA_014239995.1 Verrucomicrobiia bacterium | reverse complement strand
TAAGTTCATCCAGATTGAGTTTGGTAAAGTCTGTCAGTCCATGAGTTCCTCCCAATATTAGCCGCCGAATCCTGGTAACTCATTATTTGGTTGATCAGGTGGGCAAACGTGCTGGCAAACGCCTGCGCAGGCAATGGAATGACGGAAAACTCAGGAAATGGAGACAGAGGGTTCACGCACTATGGGTCATGGAGGGCTTAGCCGTTGCTCGAAATGATATTCTTGGTGATGCTGTGCATGATGTTGATATGGAAGTTCGGACGCACGCAATGCGCGTGCTCGCTGAAAGGGAAGAGTGGTCCTCGCAGCAACGCAACTGGGTGACGCTTGCCTTGCAGGATGAAGATCCAAATGTGCAGCGAGCCGCAGCCGATGCGCTTGGTCAGCATGGTTCTGTAAAACATGTCGGTCCGCTGCTGAAGGCGCGAGACAATGCTCCAATAAATGATCCACAGTGGCTCCATGGAATGCGATTATCTTTGCGGAATCAACTGCGGGATGAAGCTTCCTGGGAGAAACTCAGTAAAGGTAACTTGTCCAGACGTGAATCCGATTTGCTTGCCGATGTTGCCCTTGCTGTCTCCAATCAGGGGGGCGGGAATTTTCTGGTGAACCATGCAATTTCATACGGACTTGGTGAGCTCTCAAAAGGTAAGGTGGTTCAGCATGTGGCTCGATATGCCTCGGTCAAATCTCTTCACCGAATGGCCACGTTTATCGAAAAGCAGCATAGCGATGAACCTTCCCTCCAGCTTGAAATGTTTCATGCGATGCGTCTTGGCCTGGAAGCGCGGGGTGAATCCTTGTTTCCATCCATGCTCGCATGGGGTTCAAGGCTGGTTGAACGAATCATTGTGGTGCCAGGATTGGAGGATGATACATGGACATTTCATCCCGTGCCAGGGCTCGGAAACTCAGAAATCCCATGGTTCATTGAATCACGCACTTCAACTGACGGCGACACCGAGTCACATTTTCTTTGCAGTCTTCCTCCCGGGGGTGAAACCCGCACTGGGATTATTAGATCTCCTGGATTCAATGCGCCCCCTGCATTGAGTTTTTATGTGGCAGGACACGATGGCCATCCCAGTCAAGATGCAAAGCGCAAAAACCGTGTCCGGCTGTTGGATTTGAAAACCGGTCATGTACTGAGAGAAACTTTTGCTCCACGCCATGATGTCGCACAGTTGGTTCGTTGGAACCTGGATGGCTGGCAGAACCGGATGGTGTATTTGGAGTTCGTCGATGCAGATGACGGTAACAGTTTTGCTTGGCTTGCTGTGGGTAGGCTTAAACCTTCTGTCGTTGAGTTGCCATCTGGACTTCCAAGTCCATCAAGTGAGTGGCGTATTTCAGCAATCGAGTTGGCCGGTGAGCTAGGTTTACAGAGCGTCATGCCCAGACTCAGGGGGTGGATCGAAGCTGATATCTCTGATAGTGCTCTCACAGAGGCTGCTGCTAAAGCTTTTACTCAGATACGTGGCCCCATGCTTGGGGATCGGCTTATCTCATTATTGAATCGGAACGAGCTGCCCCCATCAGCAAGAATGCGAATAAGAAATGCCATCTTGTCTGATCGAAGCGATGAGCAGAAACGCATTATGGAGGATCTCTTGGATATGTTAACGCTGGAGGATCAGCGGATACTGGTCAATGCCATGAGTGGACATTCAGATTCTGCCCGGTTAGTGGCTCGTTGGATTCAGGCCGGGAAAATTTCTATCCAGACCCTTCGCTCCATCAAAGTATTTGAACAGATCAAGGCGGTTCTTGACGATGCTACCGCGATAGATCTGGAGCATCGTTTGGAGGACCTTCCACCTCCGAATCAAGCGGTGCAGGATCTTATCGATCAAAGAAGAGAAAGTTTTGATTTGACCAGTGTAGATCGACTCAAGGGAAAGGCTTTGTTCGAACAGGCCTGTGCCGTTTGTCACCGTATAGATAATGTCGGAGCTTTGGTTGGACCGCAGCTGGATGGTCTGCGAAGTCGAGGCATGGATCGCGTGATCGAGGATATCCTGGCCCCAAATCGCAATGTGGACCCTGCATTCAAGATTTCTCTGTTCAAGATGGAGAGTGGCAAAGTATATACTGGGATTTTTCGGCGGGAGGAAGGTGGTGTCCTCGTGCTGGTAGATGTAGCTGGCCAAGAGTGGCGATTCGCCAAGAATGACGTCATCTCTCAAAGGACTATTCAAGCTTCACTCATGCCCGATAACTTCGGTGATCTTCTTAATGAGAAAGATCTGGGGGATCTCGTTGGGTTTCTTGTGAACCCACTGTAGTACCTTCCGGAAATGTAAATGCCAAGGAGCGCTAGCTTGTTGACGCGCAATTATCCAAATCAAGGCAACATGAGGCGAATATCCCCAAGTTGTTTTCTTTTGGCTATGTCAATCCTCGTCCGGATTTTCTTCTGGCGGTAACTCATTGTAGACTTCACACATGGTCTTCAGCACTTGTGTGAAGTCTTCCAAACCAGTGGCTGGAAGTATAATGGTATCACGTCTTCCCCCTACATCCTCCGTGATTCTAAGAAAACGGCCTCTTGGGTTTTCCTTGAGCGTGAACAAAAATGTCTTTCGTTCGACCTGGATTTTCTCCGTGCGCAAGGTGTCCTCGTCGACACGCGGTTTGCCGCCGTAGGATGGTTTATAGTTTGAAGCCATAATAATATAGTTCTCAAGCTGTAGGCAAAGTAAGCAGTTTTTCAACACTCCTACATGGTTTCTGGCTTGTCAACCGCGAAATTGATGCATCCCGAGTAATTTATAACCGCTTTTGCTCTGCGAAACGTACCAGACATGGGAGAGGGCCCCGAAAATGTGGAATAGATGAAGACAATGGAACCCTATCTTAAGTCTGCGATAAGTCCTCATGCTCTCTTTTGCATCGGCTGCAATTGCTGAGGGTTGATATGCCCTCAAATGCTGGTTTTTCATTGCCGGAAAAATGCCGAACTTCAATAACGCCGCAAGAAATACCATGAATAGCAGCATCGAAATCCTGATTCTGAAAACAGGGCGACCCGTATACCATTGTTCAGCCCAAAGTTGCAGCACGGCGATGACCGAGCAGATCAGTAAGAGCGACAAGTATCCTGACAAAACCAGATGCATGGCTGCCTCAGCAAAGGGTGGAGGCAGGAGTTTGAGCATCGCATCGGATTGGAACTCGGCCCGGACGCAGCCGATATAAAAGAGGGCCGATCCAAACCAGAGGGCTGCATTGACAATTCCAATGATCCTTAGAACGGGCAACATAATAATTTAATCAACCAGCGTGGTTTTGCCAGATGGACGAAAGACTCCAACAGGCCAGAGTTCAAACCAATCAATGACGTCGAGAATGCTTTTTTCTTAACGCATTCAGCGCTGGCTTGAAACCACGATGCGCTGCCATGTACAACAATCGTCGCCCCGTTTGAATTTTTCGTGGGTCATCCTCGGTTTCCAGAAAAAGTTTTGCGAGCTTAAACATGGCCGCCGCATTGCCCTGGCGTACTTTAAGCCAGAGTTTTGTGTTTGCATGCAGTCTGGCCTGCTGCCCATTAATCAAAGGTGTTTGATCAACGATGAAACGGTTAGAATTTCTCAAAGCGGGAGCCTTTGCCGCTGCCATTGGTTGATTTACCTGGGGTCGTATTGGCCTGGCCAGAACGGGCCCGAAGAAAAACCCTCGGGCGGGGGACATGAGCGTTGGACGTGAAACAGCATAGATTCCTTGTCCTAGAATGGAACAATCCAAAAATCCCAATAGTGCCAGGATCCAAAATACATGGGGCAATCTATTCGCAGGCATAATTCGAATTATGCGAACTCGTCTTGTTGCTGCAATGTAAAAATCTGCTCATTTCAGTCTTGTGAAGTTTTTTTAGGGCATCATCTAACATGTGCTGCAAGTGCCTCTGCGCATCGTAAACCATCCAATGCAGCGCTCACGATACCCCCTGCATAGCCGGCCCCCTCGCCACATGGATACAGGCCTGAAAAGTCGACATGTTGCAGCGTGTCCGGATCCCTGGGAATGCGAACCGGTGCACTGGTACGGGTTTCGAACCCGACAAGGAGTGCCTCACGGGTGATGTAACCAGGCATCTTGCTGCCAAATTGTCTGAGGCCATCCTTCAGTCTCCAGGCAACTGCGGAGGGAAGAAGTTGATCAAGTGGTCTGGATGCGACACCCGGCCGATAACTGGTATCGGGAAGATCATGGGAAATACGTCCTGCCATGAAATCCGTGACACGTTGAGCTGGTGCCGTCTGCCCGCAATCTACAGACAACTTGGCAGTCTTCTCGGTGTGCCTCTGGTAGGCTATGCCCGATAATGCACCATACTCGGAATCGAATGGCAACGTGTCTTCAGGCTCCACCGTGACAACAAGACCGCTATTTGCAAAGGGTGAATCTCGTCGTGATAAACTCATCCCATTGAGAACAATGGCATCGTTTTCAGTGGTAGCCGGCACGATGAAACCTCCTGGGCACATGCAGAAGGAATGCACACCGCGTTCCTTTATTTTGGTGGCCAGTCGGTAGTTGGCTGCTGGTAGTTGAGGATCTCTGGTATCTTCTTTCCCTAGATGATATTGGAAACGGTCGATGGCTAATTGTGGGTGCTCGATTCTAACACCCAGAGCGAAAGGTTTTGGTGAAAGCGTGATGCCATGATGCTTCAGAAGTCCGTAAATATCCCTCGCTGAATGACCCGTAGCAAGAATGACCGCCTTAGATTCCACTGCTTGACCCTGCTGAGTCACGACACCCTGGATCCGGTGATTACTTTGAATGAAGTCCGTGATTTTAGTCTGAAAATGCAATTCACCACCCGCGTTGAGAATGCTTTGGCGCATGGCCTTAACCACGTTTGGCAGGAGATTTGAGCCGATATGGGGATGGGCGTCGGTTAAGATATTCTGCGGGGCTCCATGGGCTATCAGTGTACGGTAGATGGAGGCCACAGGACCTCTTTTTTTGGAACGTGTGTAAAGTTTTCCATCCGAAAATGTGCCAGCGCCGCCCTCCCCAAAGCAGTAATTGGAGTCCTCAACAACCCTGCCTTTACGCAGGAGTGGTGCAAGATCAAAACGTCGACTTGAAACGTCCTTGCCGCGTTCAAAGACAATGGGTTTTACCCCGAGTTCAATGCTTCGCAGTGCGGCAAAGAGTCCTGCGGGCCCACTACCCACGATAATGGCTACAGGGGCTTTTGCTGGAAGCAATGGGTAGTGTGCGCTCGGGAGGGTTTCTTCTGGAAGGTTGACGTCGATGCCAATCTCCAGTTTTAAAAGTAACTTGATCTGCTTCTGTCTTGCGTCAATGGAACGTCTCCGGAGCCTCATGTCTCGAATCCGTTCCTGAGGCAGGTTGAGAACTTTAGAGACCTCGGTTCTCCATTTGAGCTTATCCTCACTGGCATCAAGTGGTAACAGGATTTCAATATTTCGACTGCCTTTAATCATTCGTAGACTCAGGATGTGACGTCTGCAGATGAAATTCAATACCACTTGTATGAAAAAAAGTTATTCTCTTACCGGTAAATGGCTTGCTTCATGACAACTCATACTTCTCTGACATATCAACTCGTTGGCGTTGTTATTAGCTTTCAAAAAATACTGTTGTGCAGTGGTTAATGTGGGCATTGTGCCGGTCAATCAAACTTCTTTTTTGGAGTTCGTTTCCCATGCATCAGGTGAACCTGGTGAATCTATTTCTCTCAGGGGGACGTGGTTGGATGATGTTTTTTCTGTTTCCCTGGATGGAACACTGTTCAATGGAGAAAGATCTCGCGCCCGGTGGGTGGTGTTTTTGCTAATGACCAATCACGGCTGTCGCATTCAACCTTTTCTTCTTTGGGGATCTATGGGCTGGAAGTGATATTCCCAGAAGGACATGAGCACTTTCCGTCAAGAAGCCCTGGCCAGATCAATGATGGCCTGTTGAAGAATGCGTATGATGCCTGGTCGGTGGATTTGTTCTCAGCCGCTGAATTGGAAGATGTCTCAGAGAGTGAACTGCAGGCTGATCCAGATGGTGATGGGCCCGATCATTTAATCGTATTTATCGCCGTCAAAGATCCTCGTCTATTGAAAAGGTAACTAGGATTCTTGAAATTACAAGGATGGACGTTTTCAGTTTTGAATTGTCCGCAACCTCCGTTCCTGATCGTGTCGATACACTGCAGATCTTGGATCGTTTAGAAGATGTGGCATGGACAACGCTTGATGCCAGAGGGGCCTTGGGTAGCACACCCCTTTTCGACATGAATGGCGTGGATGGCTGGGAGAAGGTTTCCTGCCTCTCCTGCCGGGTGCAGGTGCTAGGGTCCCCAGAAGCATCACGTCTGCAAGGACCGCTCTGGGGAGGCTAT
>JAAZXX010000216.1 GCA_014239995.1 Verrucomicrobiia bacterium | reverse complement strand
TCATTTAATCCCTCGAAATGACCAGAGCCAGCGATTCCTTTCTGTGTGAAAGCATCTCCCTGGCGTTGGACATCAAACTTGAATGTTTTTCCGGTAAAATTGCCGCCTTCCTTCCCGAAAAGCGGGTTTTCAATCAAGGTTTTCCCGTCATAAGAAACGGTTCCCCCGTGCAGTCCCGTAAGGATTCCTTCCTTGATCCAGAGAACGCGATGTGCACCTCCCATGATGACCTTGTAAAACCCATGGCTGAAATGCTCTGCGTTGGAGACTTTCTGTTCCATCCAGACGCCCTCTACTTGCTCGAGTTGTGAGTTGGATGTGTGATGATCCGCGTGAAGATGGAATGTGAAACATGCCAAAGCGGCGATAAACAGGCTGGATTTGATTTTCATGGGTTTCATTACAATAGTTTTAAACGTCCGTTTATGATATACAGACCTTATCAATGTTTTAAACGACTTTAATCATGCAAAACGCTCACTCAATCCTGCATTTCTTCCAAGACGATCGGGAAAGCCGGTTTCGGTGCTGGCGTGGAGGCTAGGTGCTTGTCGTTTCTTTCCTTGAAAACCTCGGTCCATAGGTCCTGAGCGACATGCCTTGGTTTGTTTTCTGTCCTTGTCTTTGACTCCAAACAATCCCATGTATACAAAGGCGTGGCATGGTTGTCTTGAGAAGCCAAAGAACCGGATCCCGCCTTCCTGGTCCCCGTTGATATATCTATGATGGCCCACCATTGCATCTCGTGCAGGGAGCCGAGGTGGGTGGAAGGGATGGTATGGAGTCAGCTTGTGTATCAGCGCGATCGGCCCTCTGAGATCTGGCTGAGATCACCCTTGGAATTCCAGTTCTCGATCTTTGCTGCCGCTGCGTGGGAGCCTTGTCGGTTTCAGCACAAGGCCCCAGAAAGCCCCACCTGCGGCGCCCATCAATGTGACCATGGTGATGAGTTTGACCATGGTGATGCCGCCTGCTCCGAAGACCATCCCGAGCACGGGACAGAACAGTGTCGCGAAGGCAACAGCGATCAGACGTAGAGGATGTAGATCGGGGTATTTCAATAAGCTTGCTCCCAATAGGATCAAGAAAGCAATGACGATGGGAACACCCGTGAGGGTCAGTAAGGCAGACCACAGGGCATACATGACATGATCCGTAACAGGATTCTCACCGAGCGGGATCTGCGTGGCTGCAGAAAAAAAGAAGCCAACCAAGCTACCGGTTATCATTCCTGCAAGGGAGTTTTTGATATGTTTCATGGGAGGTATATTAAACTTTGGATATGAATCTGCTGGTCGTCAAGTCTTGTGATCTTTCATTCGCGATCTTCGTTTGCATTCACTTTCCAATGATGCGTGCATCTTACCGTCATCCGTTTGAGGAAAGTATGGACTTCCTGTCAGCCTTAACCTGACAAATCCTAAGCCTGGAAGATTTTTCAGAAGGGGGCGACTCAAGAAAATGACAGTCTGGTGTAGCTAATATCCAATGTTCCAAAATCTTTGGAGGGAGCTTGCCAAAACACATTTTTCCTCTGGGCTTCCAGTTCGCTTTCACTGTCCAGGCGAAGGGGCTTGTCAAGTGATCCCAATTCCGTGGTATTTCCTTTTTGTATTGCGCGATGGGGAGGGGATCGTTAGGATCATTTCTTTGCATCGGGATCCTCCCCTGGCAATTTGGGCACGCTTAGCTCAGCGGTAGAGCACTGCCTTCACACGGCAGTTGTCGCAGGTTCGATCCCTGCAGCGTGCACCGCTCCTCAAGACTTCCTCACCTCTGTAAAGAATACTCCACAAGTGGTTTACGTATATTTTTGTTCTAAAATGCTTGAATGCATAACAGCAGTGCATAACACATTCCTTCGTGTTATCTTTGTATGAAGGTGTTTTATGCTGCCATTTTTTTTGGTAAAAATGGCCCGTGACAAAGAAATCCTCAGAAAAGTTTCAATTCCCAAAAACAGTCTTCTTGCGGATGAACGTTTCCAAGATGAATGGGATTTTTGTTATCTGGAACCTCTGGGCACAAACACCCTCAAGCTCGCCTTAATCTATGAATACACGAGGCAATCTCCGTGGATTGTTGATGCACTAAGTAGGTGGCTTGATTTTAGGTTCCCTGAGCCCAGGGAAGAAGCCCATGAATCGAACGACGCCATTGTTTTTCCGCCAAAACGTTTCATCGGAAAAAAATAAGAGATGTCTTGAGAATTCCAGGTAAGGCATTGACCGCCGCCTGAAAAACTAGCCTAAACGAGTGAGAGGATTTGAATAAGCCGATCCTCAAGATGAAGCAAAAAAGTCAAAAACCAGAAGATTCACTTTCCTTTTACAAAAAATCTGGATGTGGCAACTGGAACTAAAATAGAAAAGTGGTGGGAATTTTTGGAGCTCGTTACCCAAATTCACAGCTGATGTCGGAATTACCTGTTTTTCGTTCAAAAGGTGAAAAACAAGTTTAACGAAAGAAGGTGGTCCACTCGGTTCGATCCAGATTTATTGTGAATGAACTGATTCAGGTATCCGACTTCCGTCTTGAAGCATTGGATTGATCTAGGCTTCCAGCCGATACCTGCAAAAATGCGGTTGCGATCAAGCCCACTGTCGGCACCCCAGTCGGTGTTATTCAAATTCAGAAAAACTTCGTCCCAAGCACTCCAATAAAGCAATGTATCGCTGATAGGATGTGTCAGCTTAAAAAATTGGCGGAATCGCCAGCCTGCTTCATCATTGGATCCCTCGCGGAATCGTTGTTCAAGTCGAGACCTGGACGAAAACCCGAATTTACCTATGCTTGTTTTCCAGGAATGTTGCTGCCAGAAGCGGTGTTCATGGATAGTTTCTCCTATCTCGGGGCTACTGGCTATCCAACCGTAGCCTGCCCAGAGGGTATGGTTCTTGGGAAGGGCGTATCCAAAGCCCGGGCGCAAGATACTCTGTTCGAATCCATTGGCATCGTCTGAGTATCGGGCATGGGCATCGAGCCACCAACGGTAGGCGGAATCTTTGCTACCGAGAACACCTTGGGATGCTTTCATTATCCAGACACCGTTATTTTGCTCCGATTCTGCTCGGATGTTTAACGACGTCGATAAGAACCAGACGAGCAACCAGATTGATAAATTTGAAAATAGCTTCATAGGATTCACGAGTCAAATCGCAGTCGGACATTCGCCGAAGCCGCGACGATATTACGTCGCTAAAATTAGAGAAGATTCCTGATATGACAACGAGAAAATAGCAACCGTATCTTGGTAACGCATCCATTCCGAGGTGCTGCTAGCATCAACTGTGAAAACAGCGGCACTCCTGCCAATAACTGTTGAAAACATGGGACGTGGACTTTGTACCCTGCTCCATTTGAAAATGGTTGGACATTGATCGAAATAAAAAGAGATTTATTGTTCAACTCAAAAATCCAAACTACCGGGGAAACTGCAAGAGATGTGCGTATGTTGTTCGAGCCAGTCGTGGGAGATCCCACTTAACTGGCGATAGACTTTCATTTCAAGATATAGATTTCGTGTTATCCACCCATATTTAACCACCACCAGAGGAGCCATTTTTGACCGCCAAAAGCTTATCACCGAATAATTCGAGAGCCTTAGAAAGCAATAAAAAGGCTAACCGTTTACAACATGCTTAACCCAGTTCCGGGAATTTATCGAAGAGTGCTTGAATAATCTTCGATGTCGTTACAATGGTCTCAGACTGCATCGCGCTTTGAGACTCGCACTCCAGCGATGTAGCCAGATTGGCAAATCGACAATGTACATTCGGTGACGTGTTTACTTTCCTTTTCGCGATAATCTGAATCGAACAACTGAAATCACGCCCAAATACTGCCAGCCGTCGACTTTCTGGCCCAGTTTGAGTAACCCGATCATAGCAAGTCATAAGTGGAGCGGGTGAAGGGAATCGAACCCTTTGCACACTCAAAACTCTAATGAATAGTGATCTGAGACGCTGAAAATCCCACTGTCTCTCCCTTTTCTCAATGAATCTCACACAATTTGAATGAAGGGGCGAGTGAGTGTTTCATTTCCCTTCAGCTTTCAATTCTGCACCCGTCTTGCCGCCGTGTTTGCGGAGGAGGTCGGCGGTTTCGCTAGTTGCAGAATCCACCGGTGTCTTTCCCGCTTCGTCTTTTGCATTAACGTTTGCTCCGTTTGCAATTAGTAGTTCTATGTTTCCTTTTTGACCCCAAGAAGCCGATTTATGCAAAGATGGCAATGTTGGACCGGCATAAATTTGGAGCATCTGAATCCGTTCATTTTCCGTTTGGATACTTGAACGTGAGATTTTCAATGGTTCCGGAGAAGCGGTTCGGCGGGTTGTAGTTCCCGACCGGTCGGATCTGGTCAGCGCCGATTTGAATGGAGTCGCCGGGCTCATGGCGAATGATGCCTGCCTGTTCCTTCCCGACCAGTTTGCCGTTCACTTTGAGAAACATCTCTCCCTTTGAACTCCAGTTGGCTTCGAAGTTGGCAGAACCCGTGATTGCGGCAGGGGAGCGGATCACTGTCCGTTTTTTGTTCACGCAGGCGGCAAAGCATAAATGATCTTCATCGAGATACACGCTGTAACCAGCGTGATTGCCGCCGTGAGCCAGAATAACTCCAGACGGAGAAGTCGGATCAATGGTGCCCTTGATTTGCAGTGATCGCCCCCCAGCTACTTTCGGCGCACGAAATGCGGGCAGGTCGAGCCATGATTTCCCATCCAACTGCAATGAACTTGTGCTGCCCTTGACTCCATGATTTACAAAACGAAGAAGTTGGTTGCTTGCAAGGATCGCAATCGTCGGCACGGGTTCGGAGAGGGGGGCTTTGGCTTCGAAGGAAAACCCAATGTCATCCGCCCACTCGGAGATTCGGGCAGCCATCGCAGTGGCGCGCTCTGGCTGTTTGGAAAGAAGGTTGACGGTCTCACCTTCATCCGATTCCAGGTCGTAAAGTTGGGCTTCACTGCCATCAGGATTGATCAGGAACTTCCAACGGCCGTCCCGCATGGCAAAGGTGGGACTCTGGTGCTCAGGCTTGCCCCCTTTGAGAATCGCGTGCGGATGGCCATATTGCCAAAACACAGGTTTGGCGCGCCGGGAAGCCTTTCCTAGGAGAACGTCACCTCGATCCACTCCATCAAGCTCAGCCTCAACCGGAACTCCAGCGAAGCGACAGAGGGTGGGCGAGAGATCAATCGCGCTCACCACGCTGGTGGTGTCTTCGACGCCGGCTGGAATTGTGCCGGTCCAACGCGCGATGAAAGGCATGCGGATACCGCCTTCGAACAGGGACCATTTCCGACCTCGGTAGGGACCCGTGAAGCCGGCCGGTGGACCGGTCTTGTATTTCTTCGGCCAGTCGGTGGGGCCATTGTCGCTTGTGAAGAGGACCAGGGTCTTCTTTCCGAGATCCAGTTCATCAATCGTCGCGATGACCCGCCCGATCTGCTTGTCCATCTCTTCCAGCACAGCGAAGAAATCGCGAACATAAGGATCGTCGGAAACCGATTTGTATTTGTCGGCGCTACCGGGACGAGGCACGTGCCTGTCGTGAACGTCGTTCGGGAATAGCCTTACGTAGAACGGCCCGTCGCGGTGTCGCCGAATGAAATCGATGGTGTGATCCGTCTGAATCGGCATCCTCTCCCAGCGCTCGCATGGAATGACTTTTCCGTGACCCAGAGCTCGTCCTCTTTTAACGCCTCCCGGGTTGGAAATGATCCTGTCGCCCAGGCCTTCGAAGGAAACCAGTGATTCGTCGAAGCCGTAAGCCTGTGGCAGAGGAGCATCGCCCACATCACGACCGCCTCCCATGTGCCATTTACCAAAATGAGCGGTCGCGTAGCCGGCGGATTTCAGCTTCTTCGCGGTCGTCGGGGCCGACGAATCGAGATAATCAGCCATTCCACGATTCGCATTGGCAGCCCGAGAATTCAGGAACGAATGAATTTTCCAGCGGCCCTGATATTGCCCGGTGGTAAGCGAGACTCGTGAGGCGGAACAGATTGGCGAGTTGACGTAGAAGTTGGTCAACTTGATTCCTTCAGCAGCGAGCTTGTCGATATGAGGCGTTTTGATGAGCGGATTACCGAAACAGCTTGGGTCTGCAAAACCCATATCGTCGATAAAGATTACGACGATATTTGGTTTTTCCTCATTGGCGGGACAAGTCCATGCTAGCATGAAATGCAGCAAAAAAGTTGTCGCGACTAAGCCAATCGATCTGGTGATACCACACAACATTCAGTTCGCCTTGAATTTTAATGTTGGACCGACCGGCAGGCGAAACTGTGAATACTCATCTGACAAATCTGAAAAAGCAGGAATGGCGTCACGCTGGTTAACATCACCACGCACCATGATGCTGCGAATAATCTTCACGGACGGCGTTACCAGGGGCGAGAGACCGTCATAACT
>JAAZXX010000215.1 GCA_014239995.1 Verrucomicrobiia bacterium | reverse complement strand
GTTGCTGGGTCCATGGGTAAATCATGCATGTGATGGTGAAAAAAGCGTTGAATCAAAAAGGTAAACAGAAAACCCGCCAACAACCATTGCATGGCACGATCAATGGATCCGATCTCAAACCACGCATGCGGAAGGAGATGCAGCAGTCCAACCCCGAGCATCAATCCGGAGATAAAGCTGGAGGCGATCTCCAGATGGGTATGCGTCAGACGGACCATCAGTGGAACCCAACCACCAGCCAGAGAGGCAAGCAGGATACAGCTGCAATATACGATTAGTAGTCCCGTGGTGGTCATGATATGGATCCAAGGCCTTGGGCGTTATTTGAAGTAACACACGGCTGCCTTTGCCAGAGGTGGGCCAGAAATTTTCCAGTCTTCGGAGACATCATCATTCCAAACGAAGGTATACCGTGACACGTTTTTTTTCCGGCAAAAGGTTTCCATAGACACAGCCATGCCTTTCGCAGGTAGGATGCCCCCTACTTCAGGGCGTGCGATTGAGGCTTGATCCCCTTGACGAAACCGTTGAAGCCAAAACCGGTTGGCTTAAATGTTCCCACATAATCCACCTTGGCATGATCAGGCATGGTGTCCTCCAGTTCCAAACCCCAGAAGCAGGCATTTACCAGCAGACGCCTCAAATCGGCGCTTTCCAGGTCAGTGGCTGCCCCCATGGTACTGCAGAAAACGCGATTGTTTCGCCCGTGCGGCTGAGGGTGTTCCCTGACCCATGCAACCGGCATGAGTGGCTTCTCATAATTCGGAAGAGCGTCAGGCTGCATGCCGTCAAGGGTCAATCCATGAACCAAGACGCTGATATCACCGGGCAGATGCGCCGTGCCATACACGTCCGTCGGACCCCAGATATCCTTGACTCCCTTGAGTACCGGGTGGTCCTTGTGCCTTCCCTCGATCACACCGCGGGTGCTTTCACGGCCGTGATGCCCGTGGTGATTCACCCAGGTTTCCCCCAGAACCTGCTGGCCAAAGCCTCCAGGCCATTCCTTGCTCTGCCAGTGATAGTGGGCATAAGGACTTTGCGTGTTGCGGGTATAGGAAAAGGCATGGGTGGAGGTGCGCAAAGCAATGATCGGTTTGCCCGATGTGTAATAATCGTCAAAATACTTCATCTCCTGGTCCGGCAATTCTCTGAAACGGGTGAAAAGCACTACCAAATCGGCATCCTTGATAAAGTGCATCCCTTTGATATTGGTCTGATTGTTCGGGTCAATGGTACCTGTGGCGTCATCCATGGCAAAGAGCACCGTGCAGTCAAATCCATGATGTACCGACAAGATCTTGGCCATCATGGGCATACCTTCCTCGGATCGGTATTCTTCATCCCCGGTGATGAAGACAATGTGCTTTCCTTTCCCTACACCGGAGTGACCCTCGTAGGTCACCCAGCCATCGGCCTGCATGGGAGTGAGCAGGCATCCAGCAAGGCATGCCGCCAGGCAGCACAAAGAGCGCACTCGACGTGCGAAACAGACCAAACCATCAACAGGATTCATAAGTGATTTTTATAGCCGAGATCCATCGAAATGACAATCCGTTAAAATTCAAAATGAAAAAGGCTTGAATCGGAAGCGAATCGGGCCAGAGTCGAGCACAGCTAACGCCACGCGTATGCATGGCACAACAAGTCACTTCCAGACCTCATGTCATCATCAAACAACCATATCATGGCGCTTTTCTGCGACTTTGAGAACATCGCTCTGGGAGTCAAGGATGCAAAATACAAGGGATTTCAGATCCAAAAGGTAATTGAACGCTTTCTCCTGAAGGGCAATATCGTGGTCAAGAAGGCGTATTGCGACTGGGCACGATACAAGGAATACAAACCCCCCATGCATGAGGCCTCTTTTGAGTTGATCGAGATCCCCCATTTGCGGCAGTCCGGAAAGAATTCCGCAGATATCCGCCTCGTGGTCGATGCCCTTGACCTGTGCTACACCAAACAGCACGTGGATACCTTCGTGATCATCAGTGGAGACTCGGATTTTTCACCACTGGTCAGTAAACTTCGAGAGAACAACAAGCGGGTCATTGGGGTAGGCGTCAAGAATTCCACCTCGGACCTCCTTATTTCCAACTGCGACGAGTTTGTTTTTTATGATGACCTGGTTCGCAAGCGCACCATAAGGCGACCAGCAGCTGCCAACAAGTCCAGCACGACCAAGAAATCCAAAAAAGCAGTGGAGACTCCCGAGGACGCAGAGGGGAAAAAGAAACTTGAAGCATGGAACCTGGTCGCTGAAACCTACGAAGCCCTGCTGCAGGACCGCAGCGAGGGGGACAAGATTTGGGGGTCCATGGTCAAGGATACCCTCAAGCGTCGTAAACCCGGGTTTAATGAATCTTATTTTGGCTATCGCTCCTTTGGGGACCTGCTTGAGGACGCCGGCAAACATGGGTTTATCGGGTTCACTCGCGATGAAAAGTCGGGAAGCTATATCGTCACGCAGGGCAAATCGGAAAAGTAGAAGAGGGCTGAGTGCTTGGAGCGGACACCTCTTCGGTCCATATCATGGGCTGCGTTCCCTGCCCGCTTCGCTGAGTCGAAAACTCCCACTTCCAGCATTCCATTCGAAGGTCTTCCAATGATCCACAAAACCTCCCATGACTGATATTACCAGATAGATGGTGTCAGGAAATACAGGATCATCGCCCCACTTGGCAAACCTTTGATCCTCTTCCGAAAAGAAGGCAGGTGCCTCCACATGGGAATGGTACACTACAGCTAAACGGGCTTCTCCAAGATCCAGTCGTCTTTGCATCGGCAACCAATCCTTGGGGTCCAGCAGGTAGGCTTGCTCAGGGGATCTCGTATATCTCTCCGGTGCCATGGCATGCATCCGAGCCTGCACATTGCCGCAGGCATGCCATTCAAGGGGTTGCCTGTCAGCAGGCAGAGCTTCCAGAAAAACGCCGCAACATTCCCTGGGGCAGTCGCGCACCGCATGCTGATACATCCCAAGCCAATTCGACAATAGGATCTTGTTCGAACCCAAGGTGATGCATTGTCTCATTTGTTGGGATCCATCATAACGTCCATGGTATACGAACATGGCTTATTCCAGACCATCGACTCAGGAATGCTGGAGTCATGCATGATTTCCGGAGGACCATTGATCGAGTTTCAGCAGGTCCTTGATCTCTTCAAAGGACATTTTCCCCAGAAGATGATGGTCCAATCTTCCCTCCTTCCTGAAAACCGACATCATGGAGCGCATGGCATCACCGCAAACCATCAGGGTTTCAATGGGGCTCACCGCAAACTTGTATCCCATGGTTTCCAAGTCTTGAACGGGAACAATAGGTGTTTTCCCACCCACCAACATATTGGCAAAAAGCGGGTAACGAACACGCTGCGCAACCTTTAGAAGTTCATCTCGACTTTCGGGCGCTTCAATAAACGCAACATCTGCACCGTCCTGGCAATAGACATTTACCCGGTCAATGGCATCCTCGAGACCATGCACGGCCCGCGCATCGGTTCTGGCAATAATCACGAAATCCTGATCCGGACGCGCCTCCATGGCGGTCTCCAGCTTGGCGCGCATCTCGTCTGCAGGAATCACCTGTTTTTGACGAAAATGCCCACAACGCTTGGGAAATACCTGATCCTCCAGCAAAATCCCAGAGGCACCGGCGGAAGCCAGACGACGAACCGTATGTCGGACCTGTGGGAGACCACCATGGCCGGTATCCGCATCAACGATCAAGGGGACTCGAAGCACACTCGAGATCTGCCCCACGGCGGTTTCCATGTCCGTAAGATTGAGGAAATTCAAATCAGGAAGCCCCAGTCGCGATGCGCTGGTGCCGAATCCTCCAAGGAAGAGCATCTCAAAGCCTGCCTGCTCCGCCATCAATGCAGAGAAGGCGTCATGCACGCCAAGACTGGCTATGATACCCGGGCGCTTTAACAAGACACGCAGGACACGATTCTTTTCCTCATATGAAACCATCCTGTCCATTAGAAACCTCTGAACCACCAAGTCAAAGGCAGATTGGGAGCAAAATCGATTATTGCCCAAGAAATTATCCACCTGACAAGGTAAATCCGCAAATTCCACTTGAACCCACATCCAGCCCTCCGCAAAATACGCAATATGTCAAACGCCACTCCGGTTATTTTCAACAACACGGTTCTCAGGGACGGGCATCAATCGCTTGCCGCCACGCGCATGCGCACGGAGCAAATGATTCCTGTAGTCGAAAAACTCGATAATCTTCAATTTGGCGCACTGGAAACATGGGGGGGAGCAACCATTGACTCTTGCCTCAGGTTCCTGAACGAAAACCCATTCGACCGACTTGACACACTCAAGAAACTCTCACCCAAAACCCCTCACATGATGCTGCTGCGGGGACAGAACATCGTTCAATACACCAGTTTCCCTGACGACGTGGTGCAGGCCTTCATTCAATGCTCAGCCAACCACGGCATGGATATCTTTAGAATCTTCGACGCCTTGAACGATGTGCGCAATATCCGTACAGCTGTTGAGACGGTCAAGAAGGCTGGCAAGCATGCCCAGGGCGTCATCTGCTACACCACAAGCCCCGTCCATACGATTGATAATTTTCTTGAACTTGGCTCTGAGCTTGAGGAAATGCAATGCGATTCCATTTGCATCAAAGACATGGCTGGTCTGATCTCTCCATCCGTGGCTGCGGACCTGGTCAAGGGCCTCAAGGAAAAGGTGCGCATCCCCATTGTGCTGCACAGCCATAGCACCGCAGGCATGGCGGCGGCATCCTATTACTCAGCAATCGATGCGGGCGTGGATTCGGTAGACACCTCCATCGCACCCTTCGCCAACGGCACCGGCCAACCCGATACCCTCCTCATGCAATCCATGCTGGAGACCAGCACCCGCAAGCCGAACTATGATTTGAGCATGCTCGCCGAGCTGGGAGATTACTTCAAGGGAGTATACGAGCAACTCGACCAGTTCACCAGTACCAAGAACGAAAAGGTGGATTCAGATATCCTTGTTTATCAAGTACCTGGAGGGATGATGAGCAATTTCCGCAACCAGCTCAAGGAACAGGGCATGGAGGAGCGCCTGACCGATGTGATGAAGGAAATTCCCTACGTTCGCGAACGACTTGGATGGATTCCGTTGGTGACTCCTACCTCACAGATCGTGGGAACACAATCCATGCTGAACGTGAAATTTGGCCGTTGGAAAATGCTTTCACAGCCAGTGGTGGACATCCTCCTTGGCAAATACGGAAAAACCCCGGGACCGGTGGACCCGGAACTCCGTAAACAAGCTGAGGCACAGGCGAAGCAGGCATCCGTTGATTGCCGACCTGCCGACCTGCTGGAACCAAGGATGGACGCCCTGAAAAAAGAATTGAAGGAGTCTGGAATGCCGGCAAGTGATGACATGGCCGTGCTGCACGCCATGTTTCCTCAGGAGCTTAAAAAACACCATGCCAACAAAGGACAACCCGCTGAGGAACCCAGGAAGCCCGTTGCAGCTGGCAAAGGGAAACCAACGCAGTATGCGCTCACGCTGCAGGGCAGTCGGGTCGAGGTCACCGTGGAGGAACTCAACTGAGCGATTCCAGGTTTCAGCCACAAGCCAAACAGCCCCTCGGCGAAAGCTCATTTTTTGCTATGCCTTAAGCGAGGTTGTCTTATGCTCGCGGGATGAAAAAGCCGTGGTACCGTCAACTGCACTGGCAGATCATCGTCGGGTTGATCCTGGGAATCCTGTTCGGTGTCGTGGCTGCCTCCAAGGGATGGAGCGATTGGACCCGCCACTGGGTGAGCCCTTTTGGAACCCTCTTTATCAATCTGCTCAAACTGATTGCGGTTCCCCTGGTGCTGACCTCTCTGGTCTCCGGCGTAGCCTCCCTCTCGGATGTCAGGAAGCTCAGTCGCATGGGGGGCAAGACCATCGCCCTCTACATCAGCACCACTGCCATCGCCGTCCTGATCGGTCTGACGCTGGTCAATGTTTTTAAACCGGGAGCCAATCTGCCCGAGGAGACCCGTACCCAGCTTCAGGAAGCCCACCAGTCAGACACCTCGAAAAGGCAGAATGCCGCCGAAGAGGTCAAGGACCGTGGCCCGCTGGATTTCATGGTCGACATGATACCCGACAATTTCCTGGCATCTGCTTCCAACAACAGGAATATGCTTCAGCTGGTGTGCGTATCCCTGCTGCTGGGGATTGGTTTGACAATGACACCTGAAGCCAAGCGTAAGCCCGTGTTAAAAGTGTTTGACGGGTTGATGGAGGCGGTCATCCAGATCGTTCACCTGATCATGCGGATGGCGCCCCTGGGTGTCTTTGGACTGATGGCAAATACGATCATCACCCTCGCAAAAGATGACCTGAGCCAAGTAACGGACCTGCTGGGAGCGCTTGGATCCTACTGCCTGGTGGTGATCGCGGGGTTGGCCATTCACTGCTTGG
>JAAZXX010000214.1 GCA_014239995.1 Verrucomicrobiia bacterium | reverse complement strand
CGTGCCATCCGTGCCATCGGGTCAAGCACGTAAGCGACATCTTGGGCTGCTCATCACGGGTGTTCTATGGCCATTGATCACCATCCTCTTTGAGTATGTGACACGCCTCTGCACAGGGACTCTTTTTGACCCGCTACCGAGTCTCTGGCACGGGGTATTGCTGGCATGGTTGCCCATCGGTAACTTCTTTGCCTGGGTTTGGCTTTGTGGGGATGAAAAGCCCATGCCCCGATGGATTGCTTTCAGTATCACCTTCAATCTGGGTACCAGCATTGCCTACACCCTGCTGTTTGCACCGCTGCTTCCCATTGGCTTTGTCCTGATCCTAATGTATGGTCTCGGGTTGCTCGCCCTGACTCCCCTGGCAACCTTGGTGGCGGGCATTTTCCTCTGGCATGGCTGTAAGCTCAAATTGAAGGGCCTTGCTTTGCATCGATCTTTTCCATGGTATGGGATCCTGGTGGCCTGGGTGGTCTTACTGGCGCTGGAAGCCCCCGACCTCTCGACCCGGATTGGCCTGGGAATGGCCGATTCGAACGTGGCATCCACCCGTGCCAAGGGGGTGCGCTGGTTGCGTGCCGTGGGGGTCAGGGATACCATGCTGCGGGCCTGCTACGAGCGCCCTCGAAGGATCTTCAATCCTTCCGGATGGTTGGCATCCTCAGGGAACAGGCTGACCCAGGAGGATGCCCGAAGAATTTTCTATCAGGTGACTGGGGAGCCGTTCAATGCTCAGCCACCCCCTCAGCTTTACACGCGCCAGGGAAGGTGGAATCCTCTCGATGAGGAATTTACCTGGGAGTTTGACGATGCCCTGGGGGGTACGGCTGTTGCGGGAAGGGTGCGGGGTCTGAGAATGACGGAATCAAGGATGGACAGTCGGGTGGAGACCGCCGCGGCCACCTCCTATACGGAGTGGACCATGGAATTCAGGAATGACGCTGACCGTGCACGCGAGGCACGGGCACACCTTCAGTTGCCCCATGGCGGTGTGGTTTCAAGATTGACCCTCTGTGTCAACGGAGAGGAGCGTGAAGCGGCTTTCGACGCCCGTCAAAAAACACGCAAAGCCTACCAGAAGATTGCGGTGGAACGTCGAAGGGACCCGGTACTGGTCACCACCTCTGGGCCCGACCAGGTTTTGGTTCAGTGTTTTCCGGTTCCCCCCGATGGCGGGAGCATGAAAATCCGCCTCGGAATCACCGCGCCTCTTGGCATGCAGGATGCGATCCAGGGACGCCTTCGACTCCCCGCTATTCTGGAGCGCAACTACAATATGCGTGAAGGTCTCAAGCACAGTATCTGGATTGAATCCCGCTCCCTTCTCACGGGTGATACGGGCATGTTCCGCTCGGGTACCCTCGAGGAGGGGGACCATACGCTTCAGGCGCAGTTACTGGACACGGATCTCCACCGCTCGGCGAGCACCATTCATGTCAGGCGACCCGAGGCGACAGCACGGGTATGGACCAGGGCCCTGGAGCCGGGGCAGGTGGTAACTCAGGAAATTACTCCCATCAAGGCAAGTGGTATGGAGGCCTTGGTGGTCGTGGTGGATGGGTCCAAGGCCATGGCCCCGCAACTGGAGGCAGTTCGTGGGGCCATGGGCGCTTTTGCACCCATCAGGAAGCTGGAGGTCCTGATTGCCTCCGACTACCCTGAGCTCTTGAACGCCGAGGGCCAACCCAGATCACTCAGCCTTCAGGAGGCCCTGGGGCTTCTCAAGGAAATCCCAGCGCAAGGCGGGCAGGATAACACCCATGCTCTGACCTTAGCCTGGGACAGGGCCATGGCCCTGGGGGCACGCCATGTCCTTTGGATCCATGGCCCGCAGCCTGTACAATCCGGCAGCATGGAGCCTCTCCTGCAACGCATGGAACGTACACGGGGCCGCATTCAAATGCTTGGATGCGCCGTGGTCACGGGGCCCAATCGTATTCTGGAGGCGCTGGATGGCGGGCATTTCCAGCGCATGCCAGCCTACCAAGACCTGAAGGCAGAACTGGAGGCATGGATGCAGCGGGCGCGCGGCGAGGAAGTGGAGTATACGTTTCAACGCAACCGACTGCCACTCAAGGAAGCGAAGAACCTGGAGGATGCCACCATGGTCTCACGGCACATCGAGCGTCTATGGGCTGTGGAAGAGGTTCAGCGACGGCGCGCTGCGGGTGCCACCGAACAGGCGGTTCGATTGGCATCGGCACATCAATTGGTCACGCCTGTGACCGGTGCCGTGGTATTGGAAACCCTCGAGCAGTTTGAGGAAATGGGTTTGAGTCCGGTTTCTGCCGCGACCGTCCCGGGTATACCCGAGCCCCACACCTTGTTCCTGTGGATGTTTGCTTTCATGGTCCTTGCCCTGCGTCACTGGTGGATGCGTTCGCGATCTCTCTCCGGGGACCTGCATGGATGACTTGCTGCTGTTATCTACTAAACCACGCTTTGGCCCGCGGTTTCTCTGGACAAAAATCCCCTGGGCGGCGTGCTTTGGTCCACGCACAGGGCAAGCTCGTTCTGAAAGGCAGCAACAAAAGGCCTTTGTGCACACGCTGCCAAGCATTTTAACGGCCTGCGTGTGTCGCCAGATGTCACAGAGGAGCTTGCATTGGCAGGCAGTGGAATCTTTTTGATACCTCCGGCGACCTTGCGGGGTGGGCCTTGTTTTGTTGAACAAAGAACTTGCTCCGGGCTTCCGTGTCGCAGGATACTGAGATCCTTGGTTTGATTCACCATCATGAGTTCAAAAACTATGGAAAAAGTGCGCATTGGTATCGTTGGCATGGGAAACATGGGCAAGTATCACGCGGATTACCTGCTCCGTGGTGAGGTAGCTCACGCGGAACTGGCTGCAGTCTGTAGCACCTCCCCCCACAAGCTGGCGGCCTACGAGGATCGGGCCCAGGTCTTCAGCGATGGATTGACCATGATACAGAGTGGGGCTATCGATGCCGTATTGGTTGCCACGCCCCACTACCAGCATACCTCCCTGGGTATCGCGGCCATGGAGCAGGGGGTGCACCTCATGGTCGAAAAACCTATTTCGGCCCATAAAGCCGATGCCCAGCGCCTGATCGAGGTCTCCAAGAAACATCCTGAGGTGGTCTTTGCCGGTATGTTTCAGTTACGGACCGAGCCACGCTACCTCAAACTCAAGAAACTCATCGATGATGGCGAATTAGGTGAGATTGTCCGGATCAACTGGATTATTACGGATTGGTACCGCACCGAGGCCTACTATGCCTCTGGCGGATGGCGTGCCACCTGGAAGGGCGAGGGCGGTGGTGTTCTCCTGAACCAGTGCCTGCATCAGCTCGATGCCTTGCAATGGTTGGTTGGAATGCCCAGTCGAGTGCGCAGTTTTGCTCAACTGGGACGTTTTCACAACATCGAGGTCGAGGACAATGTCACCGCCTACCTGGAATATCCCAATGGAGCGACCGGCGTGTTTATTTCCTCCACCGGCGAGGCACCTGGATCCAATCGCTTTGAGATTGCAGGCACGCGAGGCAAGGTGGTCCTGGAGAACGATCGGATTGAATTCACACGTAATGAGGCCTGTATGCTCGAACACAGCAAGACATCCAGGATTGGGTTTTCGAAGCCTGATATCTGGAATGTCGAAATCCCCTTTGGAAATGCCGAGCTGCCCCATGCCGTCTTGATGCGTAATTTCGTGGGTGCCATCCGGGATGGGGAATGCCTGATTGCGCCAGGGCACGAGGGCATCCACTCCGTGGAGTTAGCCAATGTGTTACTCTACTCCTCACTGGTTGACCAGACCATTGACATGCCCATGGACGGGGCCGCCTTTGAAGGTAAACTCGACCAGCTTATCCGTGAATCGACTTTTGAGAAGAAGGTCGTGGAGGTGTCGGACGAGGATTTCGCAAGTTCGTTCAACCGTTAGACGACGGCAACGGCAGGGTTCTTTCGTTTTGGCCAAGTTGTTTTTCCTTTTTTACACCTCGATTCCCTCGCATCATTAGGATAGGCTTGACCGACGTTCACAAGGAATAAATTGAAGATGAATCCAGACCCAAAAACCAAAATGGCCTCCAACGAGTTTATCGCCATGGAGCGGCACGCAGGCCTCAGGGCAGAATGGCTCAACGGGGGTGTTTATGCCATCGCCGGGGGATCTCATCTGCACTGGCTGATGGCTTCCAACATCGCGGGAGAACTCCGTCATCGTTTGAAAAATTCCGAAAACCATGTACTCAACTGCGGGATGCGCCTGAAGGTGCCTTCCACCAGCCTGTATGCCCATCCGGATATCTCCGTGGTGCATGGCAAGGCTCAGTTCGAGGATGCCATGGAGGATACTCTGATCAATCCAAAGGTCCTGATCGAGGTGCTTTCGGATACCACCGCTGCATGGGATCGAGGCGGAAAATTCTGGCATTACCGACAACTGGAGTCCTTGGCTGAATATATCCTTGTCTCCCAGGAGACATGGTTGGCTGACCATTACACCCGGCAGGCCAATGGTTCATGGATGCTCAAGACGGTCGAGGCGGAGGACGGTATGATTCAACTGACGTCGATCAAGTGCCAGTTGCCGCTGAGTGAGGTTTACGCCAATACCAGCGTGCCCCATGGCCTGGCCCCGGCCAGTAACAAACCCGAACCACCCACCGTTAAAGCATAATTGATAGTAAGATGATACTCACAGGCATAGCAGATGAAGCGGGAGCGCTCATCGATACCCAAATCAAGGCGGTCAAGGAACTGGGATGGAGCACCATTGAGGCTCGCACCGTAGAAGTGTCCGGGTTTCCAAAGGGAAATCTGCATGACATTCCAGAGCCGGCTTTTGATATCGTGGAGCAGAAACTGAAGGATGCCGGTGTGGGTGTTTATTGCTTTGGCTCCACCATTGCCAATTGGGGGAAGAAGATTGACGATCCCTTTGACATGTCAGAGGTTGACCGTGCTATTCCAAGGATGCAGCGCTTGGGAACCCAGTATGTGCGGATCATGAGTTATGCCGTGCGTGAGGGGGAGGACCAGCTCGAAGAGGAACGGTTTCGTCGACTGCGGGAGATCACCAGGCGCTTTGTGGATGCAGGGCTCACGCCGGTGCATGAGAATTGCATGAATTACGGGGGGATGAGTTGGAAACACGCGCTCAGGCTGCTGGAAAATGTGCCGGACCTGAAATGGGTTTTTGACACCGCCAATCCTGTCTTCAACGACGACCGCAGTCTGCCCGCTCCCCAGCCTAAACAGGATCCATGGGAGTTCTGGCACCATGTGAAAGAGCACGTCGTGCATATCCACGTCAAGGACGCGATCTGGGATGCCTCTAAAAACGATGCGGATTACACCTTGCCGGGTGAGGGGGATGCCGCTGTACATCGCATTCTCAAGGATGCGATGCAGTCTGGCTATGACGCAGGCATCTCCATCGAACCCCACCTGGCGGTGGTGTTTCATGATGACTCCGTGAAGGCGAGTGATGAGGAAATTTACCAGAGTTTCCTAGGCTATGGACGCGCCTTGATTGCGTTGATGGACAGGATCAAGTCGGAAATTGCTCAGGGTTGAGCCTCGACTCACCCTCGAGGTTTCAATCCCCTGTCAGTGATTCGATCTCAATGCTCTTGGCATGGGTGTCGGCCTCTGCAGGAACTTCAATCAACAATAAACCGTTCTGATAGAGTGCCTTGGCTTCATCTAGATCATAACCGGAAGGTAACTCGATGGTGGTTTCAAACGGGCCGAAGTTGATTTCCATCAAAAGAAATTTTCCATGGGTCGGACGTTGATCGTCAGGACGCATCCCACTGATGCGAAGCATGTTGCCTTCTGATTTCAGTTGCAGATCCTCGCGGCGCATGCCCGATAGCTCCACACGAATGACCAGACCGTCATCCACTTCATAAACATCCGTATTTGGAGACCAACTGTTGTCAGACATAGACGTTTCTGTACTCGAGATACCCGCAAACTCGTTACGACCTCCCCCAGGGTTCCATTGATTGAAATCCATAAGACATTGTGCTTTTTTTACTCCATCGCATGCACAGATTCAGGATCTCCTGTTTCCAGGATACGCCCTGAATGGTGCTGCGGTTTACATCCAAGACTGTCACCTCTCATGTGACCTGTCTTCATCCGTAGAACATTATAACATATTCCAAGTTTGGCGTTTGGCAAATGGATCTTTGTCGAAAAAACCTCTACGGTAGGAAAGAGTTGTTGTTTTAACTCTGAAACACTCCAAAAAATACACATGTAACGTTAACGTTATGTATAAATTAGGAAAAACGACCGTTTTCACTGCAAGATTCCTCGATCCTCACCCCAGATGTTAAAATGGAAACAGCCTCTGGAGTCTCTCCGGATTTTCAGCCGTTGATTCCTCGCGGCGCCTTATTCTGGATCCTGCGCAGGTTCTTGGGCAGGTAGGGTTCCAGCCTGAACTTGTGCAGTGGACGAGCTCATCACGACGATTGTCT
>JAAZXX010000213.1 GCA_014239995.1 Verrucomicrobiia bacterium | reverse complement strand
TGAGGACTCCCCACATCAGCAACAAGTTGCGTGTTGAACAGATGGGACATGCGAATCACCGGGGTCTCCGGCGCTTCTTCATGGCTGAGTCTCCAAATACGCCCATGGTGCATTCCATTGGTAAGTCCGTACTGCTGCTGGAGATAACGTGGGATCGCCGAATAATCCTCGATGATTTCCCGGTAAAAATCGGTGATATAGACAGCCCCGTCCGGACCATGCGTCAAATTCATGGGATGAAACCACTGATCCGTAGAGGCCAGGAATTCTCGCTTCGACCGACCCGCCTGGAGGGTCTGGTAATGTTTCTCCAACACACTGAACTGCACGGCCGTCCAATCCTTCGCCACTACTTTCAGGACTTCACGCACGGAGTCGGGGATAAGGCTCGCCCGCATTTCAAAGTAAAAACCGCTGGTATTGGTCCCGTTGACAATTTTCATCAGGAAGGTGTTGTCACCTTTCTTGAGGTTCAAGGTCGCAAATTCCTGATCGGCAGCCGCACCCCGGTTAACATTGTTCTCGAGCAGGAGCACGCCATTGAGCCAGCACTTGATTGCATCATTACTTCCAAGTGAGAGATGAATGGAAACATCCTCGTCACATGTCAGGATGCGACGCAGGTAGATGGCTGCGTTTTCAGGAAGGCCCAGGTCAATGATTTTTCCATCCTTGTAGTGATGCTTGTCTTCCCATCGCTTCCCATCGAGGTGCCCTTGAAAATCAATGGCCTTCTCGGGGCTGAAATGCTTTTCAAACAGGGTGTTTTTATCCTCTCCGAGCAGAGGACCGAGCTGTTGCCATACACTGGCGATGGGTAAGTTGGGTAACTTTCTGCCTTGCTCGGACATGGCCCAAGCCCTGACACTCTCCGGTTCAGGTGTGTTTCCCCCCTTGATGAGACGGAGTTCTGCTCCCTCCCATTGAGGCACGGAATGATGGATGAGATTCTGGGCGGGCTCACATGAAAAGTTATGGCCACGGTAGGCCTCTGGAAATGCAACATCCCGATATATAAAAGGCGAACATGCAGAGGTGAAAAAACCACTGGGCGTGGATTCAGCCTTGCCATAGTGGTCTGTGTAATACTTGGAGAAACCCGGGTCATTCGCACGACGGGTTCGCCATGGATGCGGTGCCGCCACCGGATAGGTGCTCTGGTAGTTGGCTGCATTGCGTTCTACCGAGGGAATGGAAAGTTCGGCGTTGCGCCCAAGATAGCGCCATGGAAGCGGAATCACCTGGTAACCAGGCGTGCCAGTACTGATGGTCAAACGGTCGCCTGCAGCCGTAAAGGTATGCCCGAAAGTGCCCGTACTGCCCGCAATGGGTTCGATGGCTGAGCCATCCGGTCGGATACGAAAGTCTGTACGCCCAAGGGCCACCGGCCCTTTCAGGTATGGCCCTGTGATCTGGTCAGCACGTCCACCGCCACCAATGTAAATCCAGTTATCAAGCCCCCACTGCGGTGCGTTGATCCGCCGTTCAAGAACACCCTCCTGAAAGCCAGTGAAGAGTCGTTCACGCACGTCAGCGATTCCATCGCTGTCAAGGTCGGCCAGATAATAGATGTGAGGCGCACAGACGACAATGATGCCTTTCCTGGAAGGCACCATTCCAAAACATGGAGGCAATCCCTCAGCAAAGACACTCGCTCTGTCCATGCGACCATCACCATCCTCATCGGTCAACTGCTTGATCACCCCGTAGGTGCCGGCTTCCGCATCCTTCTTTGCCTGTTCGTTGGCCTGAATGCGGCGAACGACACGATCCAGTTTGCCCGACTTGTTCAGGGCATCAATGTCATATTGGCCTTCAAGGTTGTAACCATGCAGTTCGCTGACATACATCCTGCCATCAGCATCCCAACAGACCCCGGAGGGTTCCTGAATCAAGGGCTCTGCGGCGACCAGATCAACATGAAACCCATCAGGCACCTGAAAGGAGCGTGCGCTTTCTTCGGGTGAAAGAGGCTTGGGACCATCGGTCGCAAACTCGATCTCGCCGAGCAGTGTCGTGCCACCCTGAAACATCAGCAGCAGCAGAGCGATAGCGTAAGCAGTCCCGGTAGTTGGTAGCATGATCCCATGCTACAGTACATGCAGATGGAAGCAAGCCATCCAGAGGCAAATGGGATCATCAGCAGGGCGGATGCATGAAGGACAAAAACCGCCCCTATAGGTGACGCTGCAGAATCGGGCCCAGCTTTTGGATGGTGGCTTCAGGCCAACAACTTCTGTCGGTAAGTATGGCATTGTCCAGTGCACCATGAGCGGGCCACTTGGCGATCTCGGGAATACGAGGAATCACCGCACGCACCAATCGGCGCGCCGTCGAAGCATTCCGTTGGAGGTATTCGATCACCTGCTCCACGGTGACATGATCGTGGTCCTCATTCCAGGCATCATAATCCGTGACCATCGCCATGGTCGCATAGGCGATCTCGGCTTCACGAGCACACTTGGCCTCTCCAAGGTTGGTCATGCCAATGACCGCATGACCCGCTTGATGATTGGCCATTGACTCCGCCTTGGTGCTGAAGGCCGGACCCTCCATGTTCACATAGGTACCCCCATCGTGAGAGCGGATTTCAAGCTCTCGGGCCGCCTCCAGGAGTATCTGGCGCAATGCCTCGCAGATGGGATTTGCAAAGGCGATGTGCGCCACGATGCCGTTACCGAAAAAAGTATGCTGCAGGGATTGCTTGGTGCGATCGATGAACTGATCAATGAAGACAATATCGCAGGGTCGATACTGCGCCTGCAGGGACCCGACCGCACTGACACTCAGGATCCACTGCACCCCGACTTGCTTCATGGCCCAGAGGTTGGCACGATGGTTGAGTTCACTGGGAAGTAAGCGATGCCCTCGACCATGCCGTGGTAGAAAGGCAAGCTCCCTGCCGTCGAGTTCACCTAATAACAATGCATCTGAAGGGCTGCCAAACGGCGTTTCCACCTCCTTCCATCTCTGTTGGGTAAGCCCCTCGATCTCGTAGATACCACTGCCGCCGATGATGCCAATCCGATGCCCACTCATGTGGACATTATGAGTTGAAGCAGAGACAATACAAATGAAAACAACAGGTTCAGATGCATGTTGAAAAAAATATTTTCGACAAAAACCTTAGATCTTGCTGAAAAACTTCCAGATCAATGCTGCCACACCGACACCCAGTTCCTCATGACCTGGAATACGGTGTCCAAAACCCTCAATCTTGATATGCCATACCTCGTTACCATGCATTCCACCCTCGTAGAAATGAGCCCGAGTCCGTCCCGATAATTGGACCACTCGTTCCGTTTGGGTACGGTTGAGAGCCGTCCAGAACTGAATCATCTCATCCTGGTTGGGTGCCCCGCCCCAGCCACCCGCAGGAGACAGGCTGCCATCATAGGGCACCACCTCGTCAGCCATGCCTGATATCTGCATGATGGGGGCAGGTCGTATCGACTCACGCGCTTGCCAGCTTGCCCCACTCATCGTTCCAATCACGGATGCAGCCCCTCGAAAAATCCCGGGGTTCTCCGCAACCAGGGCGTAGCTCATGAAGCCCCCATTTGAAACACCGCATGCAAACGTCTTTTCCGCATGCAAGCCATGCGTCTCCTGAAGATGCACTGCAAGCTCAGAAAGAAAACCGATGTCGTCTGTGACGCTGATCTTGAGACGGGCGTTCCAGTGGGAAATACCCTCGTTGTCGTGCGCACCCTGCGGGTAACAAACGGCAAAACCATGCTTATCGGCCAGTTGATTCAGCCCAAGTTCTCCCATGTAGTCTTGCGCATTCCCTCGATAGCCGTGCAGAACAAATACCAATGGCGCACCGGAGCTTGGTCCCCCAGGAAGATGCAGAAGATACTTTCTGTCCGTTTTCTTGTGTTTGAATGTCATGAATTTTCCAGGAATCTGCTCGGAATGCACACCAAGGATAGCCAGGTAGAACCCAAGGCAACATAGAAAATATCTCATGGAGAATTCGGTAACATACCGAAGGGGATTGTCAATGCATCGAAAATGAAGCAGGCCCTCATGCGAATGCCCTGGCCTCCGAAAGCTTACCTTCAATTAAGGAAGAACATGGACAGGAATGCCCTGGCTGGGGCATGGTGGGATCCATGAGATTCAGAAGTATGCCAACATCTTTTTTCCTGAAGCTTTTCCTGGTGATCTTTTCTTTGTGTAATGCCACGCCAAGGATGACATCACAGGCACTCACGGAGGAAAAGAGTGTCAATCCCGGCATCAACGATAATTTCATGGCTGCCGAGCTTAATGTCAGTGAATGGGTCGAGCGCTTCGAACGTGAAGGGCGTGAGGTCTATGATCAGCGCATGGACATCGTCAGTGCCATTGGACTTGGACCCGGCCAGGACATCGCAGACATAGGTGCTGGAACCGGGCTTTTTACCGGGCTCTTTTCAGATGCCGTGGGCAAGGATGGTAAGGTCTATGCCGTCGATATCGTCCCTGTCTTTCTCTCCAACATTCTCAAGCGGGCCAAGGAAACCGGACGCACCAATATCAAAACTGTCTTGGGAACGTCAAAATCCACCCGTCTTCCAAACAAATCGATAGACAAGGTGTTCATTTGCGATACCTACCATCACTTTGAATTCCCAGCGAACACCCTTGCCTCCATCTCCCGGGCCCTGCGATCGGGTGGAGAAATCATCCTGATCGATTTCAAGCGCGAGGAGGGCGAAAGCTCAGACTGGATCCTCAAACACGTTCGAGCCGGGGAACCGGTCTTCACTGCCGAAATCGAGGCAGCGGGCTTTGAAAAAATTGCATCATACAAGTTACTCAAGGACAATTACATCCTACGGTTCCGCAAGCGAAACTAGCAGGACCCCACTGGGGACACCTTCCCCAGCCGATAGAAGGGAAAGGTCCATGCACCCACCCCACGAAGACTTCTCAGTGGTTCCGCATGCCTGTCATAGACACACTCGTTGGGTGAGCGAGCCATTGGAGGCTTTCTTCAATGCGCACCTGAACTGGTCCTTGATTCAGCCCACAAAGTAGACCATGTTTCCGGCCATGGAAAAAACGATATTCAAAGGGCTTTCGATATCACGCCCGGTCGGAAACCATCCAACCGATCACCCCTGAGACCTCCACTGTAGGGTCGCCCTTGGCATGCCGCGCCGATCATCCCAATCCAGTTCCAGAAACGTCATCCGCATCTCGGGTGCGCGGGAGCACAATCTCAAGGATATTTCCCTGGAAATCCCGCGGGATCAATTTGTGGTCGTGACGGGTGTGAGCGGTTCCGGAAAGAGCAGCCTTGCATTTGACATTCTCTTTTCAGAGGGACAACGACGCTTTCTGGATTCGATGAACGCCTACGCCCGGCAATTCGTGGAGCAGATGGCCCGACCAGAGGTGGATCGGATTGAAGGACTGCCACCCACTGTCAGTATCGAACAACGCAACTCACAGGGTGGAGGAAAGAGCACGGTAGGCACGGTGACTGAAATCCACCAATTCCTGCGACTGATGTTCGCAAGACTGGGAACCCCTTACTGCCCAAAATGTAACCTACCTGCCGTGGGTCAAACTCCCGATGCCATCGTAAGCACACTCGAGCATCAAGCGCGACATCGGGGGAAACTCCACATCCTGGCGCCGATGATCCGTAATCGGAAAGGGTTTCACAGCGAGGTGGCAGCATGGGCCATGAAACGGGGTTTCAAGCGCCTGCGCGCAGACGGTCAATGGCATCGTGCCGAACAGCCCTTCAAACTTGACCGTTACAGAGAACACGATGTGGAGGTGGAAATCGGCATCCTTAAAACCGGCAAAGGAGCTGTAAAGGCCACGCATCGTCAATCCATTGAACAGGGACTGGAACTGGGAAAAGGCATCCTTTATGCACTGGACGAAAAGAATCATCTCACCATGCACTCGACCAAGCAGGCGTGCCCATCCTGTGGCTATTCCATGCCACCACTGGATCCCAAACTGTTCTCCTATCATTCTTCAAGGGGATGGTGTCCTGAGTGCCGAGGTTTTGGAGAGCTTTTCCACCTTCCAGAGATCGAACACGGGAAGGATGGTGATGCTGTTGAGGAATCCTGGTTTTATTGCCAGGAGGGTAAACGGGAACCCTGCACTTCCTGCTGCGGAGCCCGGCTGAACCCCGTGGCCCGGTCCGTAAGATTGGCACTTAGCGGGTATCCGAAGCAGGACAAAAGCTGCCCATTCCACCTTGATGCACCCACCATTGAATCCTTTTCCAAGCTGACAGTAAAGGACGCCCTGGCCTTGTTCCGAGGCATTCGATTGAAAGGTCGGGAAAAGGAGATCGCACGGGATATTCTGCCGGAAATCAGGGAACGCCTGTTTTTCCTGAGGGAAGTCGGACTGGATTACATGCAACTGGGTCGTAGCGTCCCCACGCTCTCGGGTGGTGAAAACCAGCGCATCCGGCTAGCCGCCCAGTTGGGTTCCACCCTTTCAGGAGC
>JAAZXX010000212.1 GCA_014239995.1 Verrucomicrobiia bacterium | reverse complement strand
AATCCTCAAAGGAGCCCTCCGAGTCGCCATTGCCAGAAAATGAGAAACGAAGTGTTGGAATTCCCGCCGCAGCGAGTTGCTCGGCCAGATGAGTGATCAGAGGACGATCCTTGTTGCCCGTGACACCATGACCAATAACGGCCACTTCGTTGCAATCATCTGAACCTGGATGCAGGGTGTGGTCTAATCGCTGCCCGTGGGCATTTTTAATCGTTCCCAAGCTATTTTGCATGAGCCGCACGATAACTAAAAAAGGACACCTTCACAAGGTGTCCTTTCAGTAAATGATATGAATGTGACAATGTATTTATTCCGCCACGTGAATGGTTATCTTTTGTGAGATTACGGGCTTGTCATGTGGGATATGAAGATAATCCCCAAGCACGAGTTGCAGTGTATGTTCCCCTGGTTCCAGCTTCAGCACGGTTTCTGTCTGGCCCTTGCCATAATGCAGAACATTTTTTGTTGCAGGCAGTGGGACGTTGAAATCTGGTTTCTTCTCAACATCCAGTAACAGATGGTGGTGTCCCGTGTTTTCTAATTTGACACCTGCTGGTGCGATTCCCATGTTGCTGAGACCAAACTGCACCTTGAAGCTGGTTCCAACTACCTCACCGTCTGCGGGAGAGATGATGTAAGCCCGTGCTCCTTCAGGTGCCTTGGACTTTGGCAGTGCACCTTGAGCAAATCCTGCAATGATCGCCAATGACAGTGCTACGGTAAATATGGTTTTTTTCATGGTAATTTGATGGTCTTTTTGATTCTTACTGTTGATCCAATGTGACGGATGCTTCATCATGCCGTAACACAGTCGATCGCCTCACTAAGCACAATGTAAGTAATGTTAACGTGACGCAAGTGCTGGGTATCAGCAAGTCAAAATTCCATAAACGACATGCCAGAAAAAAATATCATCTACTTCGATTTGGAAACCCAGAAATCTGCCGCTGAGGTTGGTGGATGGGATCGGATTCGCGATATGCGGATGAGTGTGGGGGTGACTTACAGTAAGGTAAGGCAAAGGTATGAAATATATGACGAAAGCCGGGTGAATGAGTTGATTGATGAGATCCTAAAAGCTGATCTTGTGATCGGCTTTAATCACCTACGATTTGACTATGAAGTCTTGCATGGTTACACGGTGCTGGATCTTTCACAGGCACCGACACTGGATTTGATGCTTGAACTTCAGAAGACCTTGAATCATCGCATTTCCCTGGATGCGGTCGCTACCGCTACATTGGGAAGCGAAAAGACTGCGGAGGGTTTGCAGGCCATCGAATGGTTCAAACAAAAAGAATTCCTGAAAATTGCTGAATATTGTTGTTTCGACGTTAAAATAACCAAGCTTGTGCATGAATATGGATGTGCCCATCAGGAGGTATTTTACCACAATAAATTTGGAACTAAAATGTCAGCGGCCGTTGATTGGTAGATCGGTTGCGTCATGATCCTTTTGCACATTAGTCTGTTTTCTGATTTTCCCCATGTTGACGATTGAACACTTGTCGGAACTGTGTGCCTCCTATCGGGAATCTTTGTCCGCCCAGGTAAAGGAATTTTCCATTGGGCAGAAAGCCTGCCGGTTCAATGGAGACCCGGTCCTCATGGGGGTGATCAATCTCAGCGCCGACTCTTGGTACCGTGAAAGTGTTTGCCTCCATACCCCTCAGGCCCTTCGTCGTGCTGACATGCTGATGGCGCAGGGTGCTGACCTGATAGACCTTGGTGCCGAATCCACACTTGCGCACGCCTCCAGAGTTGAGGTGGACCAGCAGTGGAAAAACCTTGCACCCGTGTTGGAAAGAATTGTTCATCAGGGTGGATGTGTTTCACTTGAAACCTATGCACCTGAGATTGTCGAACGAGCCCTCAAGGCCGGTGTGCGTGTCATTAATCTTACGGGAAACTCAGAAGCCGAACGCATTTACGCATTGTGCGCAGAATATGATGCGGCGGTCATTATCTGTCATGTGCAGGGAGCTAACGTGCGTCAGGTTGGCAAGCTTGTATTCGAAGGAGATCCGATCGATTCAATGATGGCATGGTTTGAGGGGGAGATTCAGAAGGCAGAGCTTGCTGGCTTGAAAAAAATGTTCCTGGACCCTGGCTTGGGTTTCTACTATTCCAATCTTAAGGATGGAAAAGAGCGGGTGCGTTACCAGATGAGCATGTTTCTGAACACTTTTCGTTTGCGCAGGCTGGGTTGGCCCGTTTGTCACGCCCTACCCCACGCATTTGAGTTTTTTGGGGAGGAAGTGCGTACCGCAGAGTCCTTTTTTGCCATGATGGCTATCTTGGGAAAAACGGACCTGATCCGGACTCATGAAGTTGCAAAGGTTCGTGCAGTGATCGATACCATGTCCCAATTTTAATGATGTAGCATCATACTGGCTTGTTGCCTTTGTGCCTTGGATATGCCTTTATTGCAAGAGCGATTGAATCTCCTCCCAGCCAAGGCCTTCCATGGTTTCTGCCTTCCCTGATTGCAGCATGGCATCCAGTTGTGCCTGCTTCTTTTCTTGCAGCTTCAGGATCCTTTCCTCAATCGTTTCTCTTACGACCAGTTTGTAACTGGTGACGGTTCTGGTTTGGCCAATCCGGTGCGCCCTTGATGTTGCCTGTGATTCGACGGCAGGATTCCACCAAGGATCAAAATGGATGACGGTATCCGCTCCTGTCAGGTTGAGCCCCGTTCCACCAGCTTTCAGGCTGATGAGGAACACGGGAATATCTGAGTTTTGGAATCGTTGAACTACTTTTCCACGCTGTGCTGTGCTTCCATCAAGATAGCAGTATGAGATTTCACGGGCCTCAAGTGTACTTCGAATGATAGAAAGCATTTTCACAAACTGGCTGAAAACAAGCACCCGGTGTCCGCCGTCCAAAGCCTCGTCGAGTAGCTCCGTGAAAAGTGAGAGTTTTGAGGAGGGGTGTTGCAACGTGTCTTCAGGGATGTCCAGCAGGCGTGCATCACAACAGATCTGGCGCATCCGGAGGATGGCACTCAGGACCATCATGCGGGCTTGATTGTTTGGTTTCTTTTGTCCAGAAATTTCCAGCAGGCTGGCCCGACCTGTTTCCATGACCTGTTGATAAAGCGTGCGCTGTTCCTGAGTGAGATCGCAGTACGCTACCTGGTCGATACGCTTTGGCAGGTCTGGTCGCACTTCTCCTTTGGTACGTCGTAGTAAAAATGGACTCACGCGCCTTCTGAGGCGGTCCATGACGGGTTGAGCGCGTTGCTGCGTGATAGGCAACTCATACCGTTCCTTGAAGTCACGCGCCGACCCGAGATATCCCGGCATCAGAAAATCAAAGATGGACCACAAATCCAAAACCGAGTTTTCCATGGGGGTTCCGGTCATTACGAGTCTGTGTTGCGACCGGATGGCTTTGACAGATTGGGCATTTTGACTGGAACGGTTTTTGATATGCTGTGCCTCATCCAGTATTAATGCCCCAAAGACATGTTGCCTGTAATGCTCAATATCACGTTTGATGAGTGCATAACTCGTGATGACCAGGTCATGGTTGGTGATCTCGCTGAAAAAACGTGAGCGAGATGGCCCCTCCATCGGCAACACCTTTAGGCTGGGAATCCATCGACGGGCTTCTTCGGCCCAGTTGAAGACAAGACTTGAAGGGCAGACGACCAGGAATGATTCAGGAGCTTCTTTCTGAGTCGATTTTTCGAGTGATTTCTGGTGGATTCGCCATTGGATCCAGGCCAGAACTTGCAACGTCTTTCCAAGCCCCATCTCGTCGGCCAGGATGCCCGCAAAGCCTCTCTCAAAAAGTTGGTGCATCCATGCAATACCTTGCCATTGGTAAGGGCGAAGTACATCCCGGAGATTTTCAAGGGAAGCCTGAATGTTTTTCAGGTCTGATTTAAGTAATGCGCGTGGATCCTTGCCTTTCCCTCCCTCTTGAATCATCTTCCAACGGTTGTCCTGAAAGGTCTGCTCAAGGAATGCACTCTGGGATTTGGGAACTCGATAACGACCCTGATGCTGCTGGGGGTTACAGTCCACCATTGCCTCGTCGAAGGTACCCAGGGCATCCGGGTTGAGCATGAGAAATGTACCATTCGGTTTCTTTTGATAGGCCCTTCCTGATCGCAATAGACGTCCGATTTCCTCCTGAGGGAGTATCTGCCCCTTGCTCGTCTGGTAGCGGACCTTGAATTCAAACCAATCGCCCGAAGTGCCTGATACGCGAACTTCCGGTTCAATTGAATCGATATTGCGTTCAAAACTTTGCTCCAGTCGTTCCTCCAGATTGATTTCCCAGACCAGTTGCAGGCTTTGGAAGGGACCTGACAGAAAGCCCATGACGGCATCTTGTCCATGAAGGCGCCATTGAGTGCCATCTGCTTCATGTTCAAAACCGGCACGTCTGAGTTGGTCCAAGGCCGCTTGCTCTGCGCCAGGGTCACGGAGTACGTAACTCATGGGGTCGTCAGGGTCGGGACTGCAGAAAACAGCCCCAGCTTTTCCAATACCCAGTTCAAAGGCTTGAGGACCGTACACCGCGTTTAGCCTTCCATTGAGCCTCGCCAGTCCCCCTTCAAGCCGCAAATGAATGGTGGGTGCCTGGCTCATGATGTGAAAGTCATCCAGAGAGAAAGACAACTCTGGGGTCTGGTCGGTCTCAGGCCATTGTTCGAGGTGATGCAGGAGAAGGGGCACCTGTGAGCGCGGAAACCTAACGGGCCCCTGCAGGGTAGCCCATAGCAATGGGGGCAGTCCCATGGGCCGAAACTTTCCTTTCATCCAGACATAGCCTGGCTGACCGGGAAACCATCCTTCCGGTCGATCCTCGGTCATCGATTTGACTTTCAGCTCCCCATCGGGTTCAAGCTGGATGTTTAACCGAGGTATCCATGGCTGGGAGTCAATGGTGGTCTTCTGGGATCGTCCCAGTGAAATCTCTGCATGCCCCTGCAAGAGGTTGAGAAGATCACAAAAGGATTCTGCTGGGATCTGGAGCATCGGCGGAGGTGGCCCTTTCACGAGTTCCTCAAGAAATTTGAGTAGATCATTGTCTCTGTCGTGAATCTGGTATGGGCTCTCCCGGTCCAGAGCGTTCAGTGGTTTGAATGCGTTGCCGCTCGAGGCTTCCAGCATCACGGCAAGAGATTTTGGGTTTATTTGCTTTACACTGTTGGGTGCCAGAATCCATTTCAAAGACAAGTGCCTGCTGGAAGTATGGTCACGCCGAAACCAGGACTTACCCGGTGTATGCTCCCTGGTTGGGTGTAAGGGCTCATCCCCATCCAGGATTTTCTTCACCGCATCCCTTGATTCTCCTTCATCAGGACAGTGGATAGACTCCGGATGCAGTGTGGCCAGAGCGATGGCAACTGAATGGGCGCAGAGGATTCCCGATCGCCTTGATTCACGACACGTGCAGATGTTTTCAATATCGATCTCCGACTCAAATATGAGGCCGGCCTGCAGTTTGAGAGGGCCTGCCTGGATCAGGCCCTTGGCCGTTGGAGACTTCCACTCAGCAGATAGAACAGCTTTGGATTTTAAGTAACTCCTTGCTGCCTTCATTGCCTCCCAGCCGGCTGATTTGGCCAGCAAGGGCTCTGTAATCTGAGCTAATCCCATGGTGTTTTTAATAAGAAAGGCTGTCAGGCCACAGCGGATAAACGCCCTTACCTGCGCTTGAGCATCCATGCATCCAAGGCGACCGTCAAATCATCATTCCTTTTATCCGAGGATGACCCTTCAAGGGCTTAACGCAGCCCTGTAAAAGTAATATGCTTCATGAAGCTCAAAGGCCTCCAGGAAAGTGATGGAGTCCGCGTGAGCAGTCTGGGTTGCGACGTCGACCCAAGTGACAAGATCCATGGAGCGCTGGAGGGTGTATCGGCGTCCTGGTTCGGAATGGACAATGATGCTGAGTTGTTGGTTTGCAACCATGCCGATCGACTCTATCTTCAGCCTGAAATCGGGATCAAAACGTGAAACCTTGATGTTTGCCTTCCTGGTCTTGTTGTATTTAAAACCGTCCCAAACCCTCCAGGTAAAATCATCCGACCCTACGAAACCTGTGTTTGGTTGATAGGTCAGGGAATCTTCCAAACCCGAAATAATACCATGCTTGGGTCCTTCTAGAATGACCCTTTGAAGGGTATCGCCGTCCATGTCATTCACGCTCAGGTTGAACGTCTTTGCGCGGTTCATTTGTACCCTGACTGTCTGGTTGTCGCCTTCAGGTGGATGATTGGGGTACTGCACCTCGATTACCACCGTGCCGAGATTGCTTTCAAACTCCCCATCACTGGCGATGAACTGGATGCGGTCGAAACCGAAGAACTCGGGATCTGGATGAGCACGCGCGAGGAGCGCTGGAACGTGCTGGAAGACGCAAGTTTCCAGTCGATCGGCACGCCGTCAGGTGACCATTCTCCCTTTGATGCTTGCACCGTCAACGAACTACTCTTACCGCAAGGCTTCGCCTACAGCGCA
>JAAZXX010000211.1 GCA_014239995.1 Verrucomicrobiia bacterium | reverse complement strand
TGAAATTGACTGGACCGTGGTCAACGAGGGAGGGAAGGGTACCCATGCCAAGATTGGCCTTTATGAAGACCTGAACTGGGCCAAGTCATTTGACGTGGTGGTGCACAACGAATGTTTTGCGAGCACCAAGGACGAGGTCTATATCAAGCAGATTACCGAGGCCCATAAATCGGGTGTTCCGGCTGTGGTGATTCACTGTGCCATGCACACCTATCGCGCGGCGGCATTTGATGACTGGCGCGCACTGCTTGGTGTGACCAGTCGTCGTCATGATCACCAAAGCCAGTACCCCGTGCAGGTCGTGGCTCCCAATCATCCGATCATGAAGGGATTTCCGGAAGACTGGACCTCGCCCAAGGATGAGCTGTACATCATTGAAAAGCTATGGCCGACAGCACAGGCCCTGACGATTTCCATCAGTGAACGTGATGGAAAAGCACACCCCGTGATGTGGGTCAACACGTTTGGAGGTGCGCGGGTTTTTGGTACCACCTATGGGCACAATGACGCGACCTTTCAAGACAAGGTATTCCTGATGGCAGTCGGTCGCGGGTTGCTCTGGGCCTGCGAAAGGTTGGAGGATTAGGGTCGCTTGACTGCTCCAGCCAGTCGCTAGCAGGCCAGCGGTTCACCGGGTTGCGTCACCATCACACGCATCTTAGGGTGCTTGGCCTTGATCTGCTCGGCAAACCATGCTTTGGAGGCAGGTTCACCATGTCCCAGGATAACGGTTCGTGGGTTCACCTTGCCCACAAATCCAAGTAGCTCCTCTCGATTGGCATGTGCGGTCAGGTCGTATTCTTCCATACGGCAGCGTCGGGTCAGTTCTCCCCCCGAGGCACTGAACAGGAATGGTTCACCCGGTTCGGCTGCCCGCAATCTGCCTGCAGGTGTGGAGGGATCTGCATAGCCCACGAAGAAGATGGCGTGCTGTGGCTCACCCGCCAATCGGAGGGTCAGTGCATGGGCCGCCGTATTTTCGTTCATCATGCCGGCCGTCATGACAAAGAGTTTGCCACCCTTCAGGCGCATTTTTTCCATCTTACGGTAATCGAGCACGGTGAGGTTCAGGGCCTCGTGCAGCTGAAGATTGGTATGGTTTCGGTGTGCTCGATGTGATTCCAAGTCGTAGATCTCGGTAAAGACCCTGCCCATGCCGCCAATAAAAATCGGTTGCTGCTTGAGCTTGCCCTCACGGGTCATCAGGGCAAGCAATGCCAGTATTTCCTGTGTACGACCCAAGGCAAAGGTCGGTATCAGGACACATCCCTTCGTATCAAGGACCTCGATGATATCCTGCGTCAGGCGTTCCAACTCCGTTGCACGGGTTTGTTCCGGAGGGATGTCACGTTCCCCACGGGTTGTCTCCAGGATCAGCACGTCTGCCGAAACATCTTCAAAGCGCGCTCCCTTGAGGATGGTTTGATCCTGAAAACAGACATCGCCGGAATAAAAGAGGGTTTCATGATCAGAGCGCAGCATGATTCCCGCGGAGCCAAGCGCATGCCCGGCATCGAAGAATTCAAGCGTAGGTGAATGTTTGCCCTTGCGTATTTTTGCGGGTGAAGCCCACTCGACCTCACGGTGATAGCGGTAACCCTGAAAAATATGGGCCATCTCGTCGAGCTCACGGTGTGTGAAGAAGGGATATTCCATGATACCCAGTTCTTCACGCTGGCGCTTCATGACGTTGACGGAATTATGCAGCACCCGCTCGACAAGAAAATAGCTCAGTTCTGTCATCAGGACGTGCGCTTGTGGAAAATATTTCAAGGCAACGGGCAAGGAACCGACGTGATCATGATGACAATGCGAAATGGCAATGGCATCAACGTGCATGTCCTTTACCTTTTCAAACAGGGGAAGTCCTGACTTCCCAGCCATTTTCGGATTGATTCCGGCATCGAGCAGGATGCGGAAACCCTCCATCTCGACCATCCATCCGCTGGCACCGATACCTTCGGATGGATTCAGATCAATAACGTGCATGGAACAATTCTAGGGTGCGCTTGCTCCAAAGCCACCTGTCGGCTCTCCGGTGGTCCAGCGACTCCCTGTGTAGTATTTGGGATTTCAGGTTGCCACTGTCTCTAACGTGGTGTCTTCCGGCTGGACATCAGGTACCCGTCTACCCGTTGCCTGGGCAAACTTGACCTTGGATCGAAGCAGCAGTGTACCCAGCAGAAGATCGGCGAGTGGACATACCACATTGAAATTCCGATGCATGTAGCGGTGATGCAGCAGGTGATGTCCGTTGAGACGAAAAAACAAACCGGAACGCTCAACCGTGCGTTCTTTGGGTAAGTGCATGCACCAGTGCAAATACTCGTAGGTGGCGTAATATAGCGCGATGGCGATGGTGACACCAATGTACATTGGCCAAAAGGAAGTCAAAAGAGCCAATACCAGCCATGGTGAGGAAGCCAACAAGACCAATACCGGGCCGTTCCACCAGGCCATGGGAATGAGATAGGCAATCTCATTGCGCCCCTCAAGATGATAGGAGCGGTCCGCCTTGAAGAGTCGATGATGCACACAGTGGTGGGCCTTGTAAGGATACTGGAAAAAGGAAAGTGGCTTGTGCATGACGAAGCGATGCAGTGACCATTCGATGAATGAGGTGTAGCATATTCCCAAGAGCACAAAGCCCAAGACAGTGGCAAAAAACATAAGGTCCATGATTCAGTACTCTGAGGCCACGCTCCAGATCGCGGGAGGTGTCCACTAACAGACCGCGCATTCAAGGGTACTTTTCAAGGCGGGGCAAGCACTAATTACATGTGACCCCGCACGCTGTCGATGGTTTCCGAGGCTTGGATCGAACAGGAAGGCTTGCTTCAGAACATTGGATTGTGTGCTTTTTCTTCTGCCACGGTGCTCATGGGCCCATGGCCAGGGCAGATCACAGTAGAAGCAGGCAGCGAAAGGATAACTTCCCTGACTTTCTCTTTTGCCAGGTGAAAGTGATCACGGGCGCCTCCCAAAAAAAAAAAAAAAATGGCGTCCCCTACGACCGCTGCCATGGGGTATGCACCCTTCAGGCCTTCGAGGATATAGGTCACGCCATCCTCGGCGTGACCGGGAGTCCAACGGGCTTGGATACTCAGAGAACCCAACGAGAATGTCTGCCCTTCACCGACCTGAAAGGGCTTGGGAACTCCACGTCCCTGAGCCCAGATGTCCACGTTGGGGAAATGCCCACGCAGGGATGCCAGCGCGGCAACATGGTCATGGTGTTGGTGTGTGATCATTAAATGTCTTAACTTCAATGGTTTAGACTCGATGACACCCAGGATGGGACGCGGATTCCAGCCCGTGTCAAAGAGCATGGCTTCTTTGCTTTCCAGATCCCAAGCCAAATAGGCATGGACCTCCATACAGCCGTCATCCGTGCTTATCCGGCATATCTGCGGCATGTTTTCCTGCTCGACAGGATCCGGATTCCAGCCCGACAGTATTTCCTGAAACTTGACGGTGTCCAGGGCCAGTAATTCGCAAACATGATTCCACCTAGCATTTTCCGGCACCACGCCATCGGATTCAAAATGCTCCCAATCCAATGAACCGACTCCTGCAACCTTCAGCAGGTGTTCCAGGGAAACACCCAGTCCCTGACGTGATTTGCGGACAATATCTCCAGCGTGATCTTCCAACCCAGACATGCCATCATTCTATGAAAATCCTCCTTTCCTTGTCCAGTTTGGGCAATTTTTTTCAAAACTGGGAGACTTATGCGCAACTTGGCAACCAGTCTGCTGTTATAGACGTGAACGTATGAAGATCTGGACATCATGGACAAAGGGAATGGCATGGCTCCTGTGTGGGTTTTTACTTGGGTGTGGGCAATGGAAGTCTCCCATTGATAGCAAAGGGTTTGTGACTGCCTTCAACGCAACTCAGGAACCCCAGGGCGCTGTTGTCTCGGTCGGTGATACGTCCAGGCGCATGGTGGGTGATATTCTTGAAGCACTGCGGGATGCCCAGTTTGAGGAGGCGCGCCAAGGGTTGGAGTCGCTTCGCAGGCAGAATGATCTCAGTCCGCTTCAACGGCTTGAAACGAAGGCATTGCACACCCTCATCGTGCGTCATCTTTCCGAGGTCGATCAGGGTAACTTTACCCAGAAAACGAGCCACTCCACGGTCCCGCCAGCATAGGCTAGTCCGCTGATACCGGGAGATTTTCTCTACAACCCTCGTTTCTGGATGAGGGCCTTGAAGGCCCTTCCAAAATGTTCAGGGTGGATCAGAGTCTGCAATTGACGCAGTTGTTCTGTGCTTGGCTTCATGCCTTTCTGCAGCGCCTGCTCGAAACACCGATGCAGGAAAGATTCCTGTGAAACAAGGTCCAGGGTGCACAATCCGGATGCCTCGCCGACATGCCGCAAACTTGGAAAATCAACGTGGGCTGTGATGTCCTGTTGCCCCACATGTTCCAATAAGGCGTTGCTCGAGCGGTGAGCGTGGTAGGCCCGCAGGCTGCCTTGGGTACGGTGGGCAGCAAGGCGGTCTGTTTCGACAAAACCATAATCGATCGTCATCAGGTATCCCGCCTCAAGGGTTTCGGAGGCATCTTTCCACCAGTCCTCCGCCTTGGGAGACCATTCCACGACATATTGGTCTGGAAGAAAGGCCTCCAATTGCCCCAATGCCTCGGATGATAACCATGGGATGTGAAAGGGTGTCTTGGGTGCCTGCTGGATCCATCTGAAAGCGCTGCCGTCATGGTCCACGCAGTATTCCACCCATGAAGCGGCTTGCTTGTTCCAGGCATAGCGTTTGACGGGGAAGGCATCCAGGAGTTCATTGGAAAAAATAACGCCTTGATTGAATTGTTGCCTCGCCTCCTTCCATGACGGGACCCACGCCACGGAGTCACCATACGGGGCAAGCCGTTTCTGCTGGTGTTGGCGACGTTTTTCCGAAGGTTCCAGGATAAGGTATTTTATTTCCGGGATTCGCTGATTTTCCCTCTGGCGAAGATTTTGCAGGATATCCTCAGCGAGTTGTCCATGGTGCGCACCACACTCCAGCCACTGTGCGGGCACCTGGTCTCCCGACCATTCCAGAAACTGTTCGGCGAGCAAGTTTCCAAAGAGTGGGCCCACAGTGACGCTGGTCTGGAAATCGCCCAGGCGCCCAATGCGAGAGGGTCCTGATTCGTAATACCCCCACTCGGGATGATACAGGGACGCCTCCATGAACTGGTCAAAAGGAATGGGACCATGTGTCCTGATGTGTTTGATGAGCGATGACTCCAGGAGGTCCTGCATGGCCCCCATCCTGTCCCAATGCAGGGGCAAATGACAATGGGAACTTGAACCCACACTGCGATCATCCATAGTGGGCGGCATGGAATGGGGGCTGATGATTTCCTCGCCAGGTTCTCCATGGGTGAATATGGCAACCGACGATTATCTGTTGCATGTGATTGGGGAATGCGGCACGCCGATGCTGCGATTCTATGCCTGGGATCGGCAGGCGGTGTCATTCGGTTATTTTCAGGCCCATGGCGATATTGCCACCTGGACATCCGTTCGACCGCTGGTGCGCCGTCCCACCGGTGGTGGACTGGTCTCCCATGTATCCGACTGGACCTACAGTCTTGCGGTTCCCAGGTCCCATGCGTGGTATCGACTGAAGGCCCGTGAAAGTTATGCGCGGGTACACCGGTGGGTCAGCGAGAGCTTGAAGCGTGTAGGGATACGCTCCGCACTGGCAGAAAAGGCCATTCCTTCCGGGCCGGGTCAATGCTTTCTGGGGGCGGAGCAGCATGACATACTGCTTGATGGACGGAAGATTGCCGGCGCGGCACAGCGCCGGACCTCCGGTGGATTGCTGATTCAGGGATCCGTCCAGGTGCCCTGCGCCGAAGACGAAGTGGCCCGCACGGCATGGCAAAGTGCCATGCAGGAAGTGGGACACGCATTCCACGGTATTCGCTTCCGCCCCAGGCACATGGATCTTGAACAACAGCAGGCCATCGAACGACTGACCCGGGAAAAATATCAAACCGACGCATTCCTCAAAAGACGTTGAACTTTCCCAGAAACACAGGAAAGACGAGGCACTGCCACCCTGATTTTTCTTGGTCAGCGGCTGATCCGTGCCATGTGCGCTTGGATGACTTCAAACACCTCAGAACCTTTGTGACTTTGTAAATGCACCCGGGTGGAGTACCATCCTCGTGCATCGTTTGCTTCCAGAGACTTTGGCTGGTTCCCGTGTGAAAAGTTCAAAATGCCCAATGCCTCTCGACTCCAGCATGCAGTTGAAATCGTTCCTGGCCTGATGCTTATCACACGGCAGGCCGTCTGTTCGCATAGGATCCATAGAACGGTGCGCTTGAAGATAGATCTGGTAATTTAGTCGCATACGTTTTTTGCTGAGAAATATGGTTTCTTGCACAACGGCCTTTAGAAAGGTTGTGAAGGTGGTACAAAAACAGGAGTTACCTATCGAAGGAACGACATGCTTGCTCCCTGCGTCGTCAAATCAGGCACTGGGG
>JAAZXX010000210.1:3336-6509 GCA_014239995.1 Verrucomicrobiia bacterium | reverse complement strand
TCCTATATCGAGAAGATAGAGATCCGTGGCAACACCAAGACCAAGGACAAAGTGCTGCGCAGGGAACTTGCAGTGGCACCAGGTGAGCCATTCAACATGGTCAGGGCCAGGCTCAGTCAACAACGTCTGGAGGGGCTCCGCTACTTCGAGAGTGTTGAACTATCAGTCGAGCCCACGGATATTCCTGACCGAAAGAACATGGTCATTTCCGTCGAGGAGCGCACAACGGGTAATTTCGTTGTCGGGGCAGGCTTCAACTCCATTGAAAACCTGGTCGCATTCACAGAATTGTCCCAAGGGAACTTTGATTTATTCAAGCCACCTCTCTTTCAGGGTGGCGGCCAGAAACTGCGGTTACGTGCCCAGGTTGGAACGCGCATGCAGGACTACCAGCTTACCTTCATCGAGCCATGGCTGATGGACAGAAAACTCGAATATCAGCATGACCTTTATCACCGCGAGCTGGATTACGTCAGCAGCGTGTTTGACGAACGTCGCACCGGCACACAGATTGGGCTGCGCAAGACACTTGGAAGTGACTTCATCATCGGTGGCGTCGACTATACAGTTGAAAATATTGGAATCGAAAACGTCGACCCTACTGCATCCTATTTCTTCCGAAAGCAGGAGGGAGACTTCATGGTCTCGAAGATAGGATCCTCTCTTTCGTATGACAGCCGTGGTGGTGGTTTTCTGCCAAGCAGTGGTCAATTGACCCGTCTTCGGAGCCAACTTGCAGGTGGACCCCTAGGAGCGGAAGTAGACGTGTATAAGCTGGAACTCACCAGCAAGCATTATTTCAAGGGACTGGGTTCGGGCCACATTATCGAGCTGCTGGGGGAGATCGGGGTGGCGGACGCCTATGCCAATACTGATACGGTGCCACTCTTTGACCGTTGGTGGCTGGGGGGCCTGAGAAACCTGCGTGGTTTCAAATTCCGAGAGGTGGGGCCGAAAGATGCCAATGACGAACCCTTTGGCGGAAGTACCTATTGGTTTGCCTCGGCAGAATACAGTATCCCCATCATTGAACGTCTTCGTTTCGCAGTGTTTTACGACATCGGCATGGTCTATCAGGATCCCTACAGTTTTGATTCAAACGTGGTAGATCCGAACCCGATTAGGGGTGGGGCCCCCATTGGCCTGGATACCGGAGCCTACAACGATAACTTTGGTTTTGGTATCCGCCTGAATTTACCCATTGGCCCCTTGCGCCTTGATTACGGCATCCCGGTGACTTCGGATCATGTCAACGATAGCGGCGGGCGTTTCAATTTTGGAGTGGGCTGGGAACGCCCGTTCTAGTTCAAACAACATGGAAAGCTTCGCATGGCGAGGGGTCTGACCTGTGATCACACGGGGGGATACCAATGTGTTAAAAAGGTCGTCCCGAATGAAGCAGCCGTTCATGACGAGGCTTTTAAAGCAAACGAAAACGATCAAGAACAACGATGAAAAATACCATTCTCGCATTCACAATCCTGTTGGGATTCCTCGCAACTCCAGTGCTTCAGGCACAGGGAAAGATTGCAACCATCGATCTTCAGAGGGTCTTTGACAACTATTGGAAGACCAAGCAAATCTCCGAGAACCTGCAAAACCAGGGAAAAGAGTACCAAACCCAGCGGGAAAAACTTGTGAAGCAATATCAGGAGATCAACGAAACCTATCGCAGCATGCGTGAAAGTGCCACGGATCAGGCTGCATCCGCCTCTGAGCGGGAAAAACGCGGCAAAGAGGCAGATGCAAAGCTTGCTGCCATTAAGGCCCTTGAAAAGGACATCGCCGATTACGACAACACCACCCGCGCCCAGATCAACGAGACACAAACACGGATGAAAAAAAACATTATCCGCGATATCCGTGAATCAATCACCCGCATTGCCAAAAAGGAAGGTTATGCGATGGTTCTGGACACGGCAGCAGAGGCAAGGACGGAAACACCCATCGTGCTCTACACCGACGGTAGCAATGACCTGACCGACACAGTGCTGAGCCAGATCAATGCCGCGGACGAAACGACCAAATAAGGCCCTTAGAGATTTCACATGCATACGCACCCATCTGTTTCCAATCGATTAGCCGTCTGCAGCTGGTCACTGCAGCCCGAAACCCCTGAAATCCTTCTCGGACATCTCCAGTCTTTCGGTATTTCCGCGGTACAAATCGCTCTGGACCCCATCCGCGAGCATCCCTCGGCATGGGCAAGTTACGGGAAGCTGTGCTCCCAGGCGGGTATTCGGCAAGTATCGGGCATGATGGTGACCGTTGGGGAAGATTACTCCACCATGGAGAGCATCAAAGCCACCGGCGGTGTGGTTCCCGATGCAACCTGGCCGGAAAACCTGGCGCATTTCAAGGAGAACATTCAAGTGGCAAAGGACCTGGGCCTGAGCCTCGTGACCTTTCACGCCGGTTTCCTTCCACACGAACCGAGCGATCCCGGCTTTGATAAACTGATGGCTCGCATTCGTGAAATCGGGGAATTGTTTGGAGAACACGGCCTCGATCTGGGGTTTGAAACAGGGCAGGAAACTGCCACCACATTGAAAGCGTTTCTGGATCAACTGGGCCTACCGAATGTAGGGGTCAATTTTGATCCGGCGAACATGATTCTTTATGACAAGGGCGACCCCATTGACGCCCTGAAGACACTGGCACCCTATCTGAAGCAATGCCATATCAAGGACGCCACCCACACCACACAACCCGGCAACTGGGGTGAGGAAGTTCGGGCGGGCACCGGAGAGGTGGACTGGAAGGCCTTTTTTCAGACCTTGGATCAACTTGGCTACAAGGGGGATTTCGCCATTGAGCGGGAAGCGGGCGAATCACGTGTTGAGGATATCCTCGCTGCAAAAGAATACGTTTGCAGTCTCCTCTCCTGAAAGCATCGCATCATGGAAAAAGTCAAGGCAGGCATCATTGGGCTGGGCTTCATGTCGGTGGCCCATGTCAGGGCTTATCGCAAGCTTGAGGACGTCGAAATCGTAGCCGTCTGCAACCCGAGCGGACGCAGGCTGGATGGTGACCTGAGCAAAGTCTTTGGCAATGTCGGTGATCAGGAGCCCGTGCACTTGGACATGAACGTCATCCAAGGCTACCAGGATGTGGACGCATTCCTAAACCATCCGGGCCTGGAACTCGTGGATATCTGCTCGCCCACCGATACC
>JAAZXX010000210.1:0-3326 GCA_014239995.1 Verrucomicrobiia bacterium | reverse complement strand
GAGGCACAGAGACTGGTAGCAGCCGTGCAGGCGCCCAAAACGCACTTCATGCCTGCCATGTGCCTGAGATTCTGGCCAGAATGGGTCTTTCTGAAGAAAGCCATCGACGAAGGTAGGTATGGGAAAACGCTTGGGGTACGTTTCCGGCGTGTTGCCGAAGCCCCTGCATGGAGCCAGCACAATTATCTCAACGGCACAAAATCAGGGGGAGCACTTCTGGATCTTCACATTCATGACACCGATTTCGTCCAGTTTTGTTTTGGTGTTCCTGAGGCCGTTTTTTCAACAGGTTTTACCAAGGTAAGTGGTGCCATCGACCATGTGGTCACCCAGTATCTTTCCAAATCGGGCGCCTGCATCTCAGCCGAGGGTAGCTGGGCCATGACCCCTGGCTTTGGATTTAACATGGCTTACAATGCCGTCTTTGAGCAGGCCACGGTCGATTATGACATCGCGCGTGGGGAAGAATCCCTGAAGGTTTTTGAAGCCGGCAAAGAGCCGCGCACCATCAAGATGGATGGGCTGGACGGCTATGCTGGCGAAATACAGCATCTGGTGGACTGCATCCGTGAAAACAAGCGCCCCAGCATCGTCACGGCCGAAGACGGCCTCAACGCCATTCGCATTTGCGAGGCCGAGGAGCGATCGGTCCATTCGGGCCGGCTGGAACCGGTTTGAGATCAACATCCCCGGAAAAGGGTAGAGCTGCCTCGGCTCTACCCTTTGAACTTCCCGAGGGCCAGTCGATCACCACTGAACTCAGCGTTGGCTGGAGATTGCCCTTCAGCTGACGCACGCGCATCTTTGCATATTTAAACCTCATTAGCTTACTCCATCTCTGTTACAACTTGAATACTCCCCGTCTCGAGGGTCCTAGATAACCTAAATGTAACAAGAATCGTGCCAGTCTCATGGTTGAACTAGGTCGAGGTGACGGAACCGGGTGGGATTTGACCAGACATGGGCCTGGGGAAGTGCAATGAGCTTGCCTATTCACATTTTCTTGGCATACGATGAACCCAAGCCGATGTCACAGATTTCAAAGGCATTGCGTTTAAAAAAGAGCAAAAACCCAAAAAACCATGAACTCGAAAGATCGATTATTATTTTCGACCATGATGTTTCTCCAATTCTTTGTTTGGGGCGCATGGTTCACGACCTTAGGCCTTGCTCTGACAAGCAACGAACTCAGCGATGTCATCGGGCCTGCCTATCAGGCCGTACCGATGGCCGCCATCATTGCCCCCCTGTTTCTTGGATTGATTGCAGACCGCTTCCTCAATTGTGAAAAAACCATTGGTATCCTGCACCTCATCGGCGGGGTATTGCTTTTTGCCGCCCCGGCGCTGATCGCAAACGGTGACGGTAATGCCCTGAGGTATGTCATTCTGGCCAACATGCTCTGCTACATGCCAACCCTTGGATTGAGCAACACGGTGGCGTTTGCAAACATCAGCAACCGCAATGAGTTCCCGGCGCTCAGGGTCTGGGGGACCATCGGATGGATCGCCGCAGGATTGGTTGTGGGGGGGCTGGGCATGTCCAGCAGTCCAGCTATCTTCACCATGGCGGGAGGGGCTGGGGTCCTGCTGGGGCTTCTTTGCTTTGCCTTACCGAGGACACCACCTCCGAGCCGGGGAAAACCGATTGATTTCAGGACCTTCTTCATGGTGGACGCACTGAAACTGATGCTTAATGTCCCCTTCCTGGTATTCATGCTCTGCTCTGCCTTGATATGTGTTCCCTTGGCCTATTACTACGCCTACACCGCCGTCTACCTCCCCCAAGTTGGATTTCAGGCGACCGCAAGCACCATGGCTCTGGGACAAATATCAGAAATTTTCTTCATGCTGCTTGTTCCCTTCTTTTTTCGGAAACTGGGTGTGAAAGTCATGATTCTGGTGGGTATGCTCGCCTGGGTCGCCCGATACGCCCTCTTTGCTATCGGTGCGCCCGACCAGGTGGTCTGGATGATGCTCGCAGGGGTGATTCTCCACGGAATCTGCTACGATTTTTTCTTCGTCACGGGATTCATGTATACCGATAACAAAGCACCAAAGGATGTCCGTGGACAGGCGCAGGCCCTGCTTGTATTCTTTACCCAAGGCATCGGAATGTATTTTGGCTACTGGATTGCCGAAGTAAAATTTCAACCGATGCTCGCCCAATCCGATGCCTTGGTGAAGGCGATCGAGACACCTAGCTTCGGGTTCTGGGAATCTTTTGGAAAAATGTTTCTGGCAGATAAACCCCAGGTGGAAGCCTCGGTGGTCCAGGGCGCCATGGAAGGATGGAAAACCTTCTGGATGTTTCCATGCCTGATGGCACTTGTCATTGCCGTTGTTTTTGCCGTCTCCTTCTGGGACACCTACAAGGAGGAGTCGGAAACTGTCGAACACCTGTAATCATTCCATTTTAATTCTTATGAAAGCATCCATGGATCGTCGATACTTCATCAAACAGGCTGGCCTTGCGCTGGGAACCTTTTCCGCAGCCTCTGCATTGAATGCCGCAGACCAACCCCTGTTTCGTATTTCACTGGCGGAGTGGTCCCTGAACAAATCCCTTTTTGCCGGCAAAATGGATCACCTTGACTACGCCAAGGTGGCCAGGCGCGAGTTCAACATTGAGGCTGTGGAGTATGTTAACCAGTTTTTCAAGGACAAGGCGAAGGACGGCAATTACCTCATGGAAATGCGGCGTCGCGCCGAGGGAGAGGGCGTTCGCAGCCTTTTGATCATGATTGATGGAGAGGGTAATCTGGGAGATGCGGATCAGGCCAAACGCAAACAGGCCGTGGAAAATCACCACCAATGGGTGGAGGCAGCAGCCTTTTTAGGTTGCCATTCCATCCGCGTAAACGCAGCCACCGGCAATAAGGGGTCCTATCAGGAACAAATGAGCCGAGCCGCCGAGGGATTGGCCGATCTTGCCGACTTTGCCAAGCCCTATCGATTAGGGGTCATCGTTGAAAACCACGGTGGACTGTCCTCAAATGGTCAGTGGTTGGCAGGCGTCATGGAAAAGGTCGATATGCCCAACTGCGGCACCCTGCCGGATTTTGGAAATTTCACCGTCAGTGCCGACGAGACGTATGACCGATACAAGGGGGTCCGCGAGCTCATGCCATTCGCACATGCCGTCAGTGCCAAGTCCCATGACTTCAATGAGGACGGGGATGAAATCCACACGGACTACCGCCGAATGATGAAGATCGTTCTCCGTGCCGGTTATCGGGGCTACGTCGGAATCGAGTACGAGGGTGGTAAACTCAGCGAAGCCGAAGGCGTTCTCGCCACAAAGAAACTACTGGAAACTGTTCGCGA
>JAAZXX010000020.1 GCA_014239995.1 Verrucomicrobiia bacterium | reverse complement strand
GAGTGGTTTAAACGATAGTCTTCTTTTTCAAAGTCCGCTGGAGTTCCTGATGCTTGGCGGCACGCTTGGCTGATCGGGAGACCGCCTTGACAATCAGGCTACTAAGAATGGAACGCAGCTCTTCGCAGGACAAGCCGCGCACAAGATTACCTTTGTGCGCATAGGATATCATGCCTGTTTCCTCTGAAACCATCACCACCACGGCATCGGTTTCCTCACTCAAACCGATGGCCGCACGATGCCTGGTTCCCAGCGATTTTTGTAAATCCTGCCTCCGGGTAAGGGGAAAAATACAGGCTGCATGCGTGATACGATCCCCTTGAATAACTACTCCACCATCGTGAATGGCGTTGTTTGGGAAGAAAATCGTCTCCAGCATCTCGGAAGTCGCATCGCAGTCCACAGGAACTCCAAGTTCAACCACCTGAGACAGGTCATGGGTCTGCTCTATGGCGATCAGGGCACCAATTTTGACGTCCGACAGACGGTCGACGGCCTGAACTATGACTTCCATGGTTTCACGCTGCTCGCGGATCAGGGCAAAATTGCGAAGATTGCCCAGTCGGGAAAGCAATCGGCGGATTTCAGGATGAAACAGTATCAAGGCGGCGTAGGCGGAGAGACTGAAAAATTGAACCAGCATCCAATTCAGGACAGTGAGGTTGAGAAGCGTGGTGACCACCCACATTCCCATCAATACCACGAAACCAATCAGGACCCCCCATCCATGGGTGCGCCGCACGAACATGAGGATATAATAAATCCCCACGGCCAGGATGGAAATTTCCACCACTGGACGCCACAGATTTTGCAATGAGGCTTCATCAATCATTACGTTTGGATGGCTTCAGGGCTTGCCACATTCCAAGCGCCTGCACAGTTTCGCCTACGTCGTGTGTCCGAATTATGGACACACCACGTTCCATCGCCCAACAGGCACAGGCAAGCCCCGCGGGCAGGCGCTCTCTGGGATTGTGCACATGGAGCAAGGCTTCAAACAGCGATTTTCTTGAAACTCCCAACAAGAGCGGGCATCCGAGGTGATGGAATGATTCCAAGGCCCGTAGGAGTGCCAGATTATGATCAAGAGTTTTACCGAAACCTATCCCAACATCCAGCATAACCTGTTCCTTTTTCACTCCCGAGGCCATCATACGATCAATACCCTGCCGAAAAAACTCCAGAACCTCATCTACCACATTGCGGTATCGTGGGCGCTGCTGCATATCACGCGGATCTCCCTGCATGTGCATGGCAATATAACCCGCCCCAAACTGGGCCACGGTCTTCCACATCGAGGGATCTGTGCGCTTGGCCTCAACATCATTGACAATCACAGCGCCTGCCTCAAGTGCCTCCCGCGCCACTTGAACCTTTCTCGTATCAATACTCACGGGAACACTCGACTGGCGCACGATTTCCTTAATCACAGGCAGAACCCTGCGCAATTCTTCACTCTCATTGACTGGCACTGCGTTGGGCCGGGTAGATTCTCCACCAACATCGATCATGGCAGCTCCCTCGCCTGCCATCTGGAGGGCCCGATCCACAGCCCGTGGAACGTCCGAAAAGGAGCCCCCGTCGGAAAAGGAATCAGGTGTTACGTTCAGGATCCCCATAACCCTGGGAATACCCTGAAGATCCCAGTTGAGATGACTCGTTTTCCAGATCATGCAGACCGTTCCTGATTGGTAATGACCAGTGGACTATCGAGGCAAACGGAGAGGCATGTCCGCGACCACCCACATCATCACAGCGGAGGCGGCCACACAAAGGTTGAACTCATCCTGATCCAATTTGTCGATGGTGTCGGCGGCGGTATGATGATACCAGAAGTAGCGTGTCCGATCAACGTCAAGCCCCATCACAGGTACTCCATGGGGCACAAGGTGCATGATATCCGAGACGCCGGCCCCCCATTTGAGTCGCCCGGACTGGATCGGGCCCAGAAGACCTCCAATGGCCTCCAGGTAAGGCATCGCTTTTTCGCTCCCGGTGAAACTGAATCCGGAAGGCTTGAAGGTTCCAGCATCCGATTCAAGGGCAAGCACATGATCCTCCAGGGCCTCCATATGACGATCCCGGTAGGTACGCACACCCGCCATGCCATTTTCCTCATTGGTCCACAGGACCACACGAATCGTGCGACGTGGCTTGAGTCCTGTTTGAAGGATCAGTCGTGCTGCTTCCCACATGGCCAGGCATCCTCCGCCGTCATCCATGGCCCCCTGACCGACATCCCATGAATCAATATGCCCACTGACCAGGACGATTTCATCCGGTTGCTCCGCACCCACGATATCCGCAACAACGTTTCGGGATTGTCCCTCATTCAGGCTATGTGCCTCCATGTATAAGCGCACGTGAGGTGTTTCACCACGCTGCTGCATGCGTGCCATCATCATGGCGTCCTCCGAGGTGATCGCCGCGTGCGGGATTCTCGGCACCCCATCTTCGTAGCTCATCATGCCCGTATGTGGCGTCTGCATGGAAAAAGGCCCAACAGAACGTATGAGGCTGGCGACCGCACCTACCTTGGCAGCCTCGACCGCTCCCCTGACCCGAAACACAACGGTAGTTCCGTAGTCTGTAAAAGGTGCATTGAAGAGGACGATTTTTCCCTTGGCATGCGCAGCTCCCTGCTGCAAGGCCTCGAAACTCTCCACCACCATGACCTCTGCGGATATGCCATCGGGTCCTGTTCCCACACTTCCACCCAGCCCCAGCATGGCACAACGTTTTTCGCGGGGATGCAGGAACGTCAACGACTCCGACCCTCGCACCCATCTGGGGACCGGCACGGATTCACCACGCACACTGGAGAATCCGTCCTTTTCCATCTCTCCAAGAACCCAGTCAATGGCTTGTTCCAGGTTGGACGAACCGCTGAAACGAGGTCCAAAACGATCGCACATTTCGGCAAGCCGCTCAAAACCATGGCCACTTGAGAGTGCCGTCCGGATCAAGGACTCGGCCGTTTCCCGATACGCAGGGGAGATACGCTCAGGCTGGAAGGATACCTCGGCAAACAAGGAGAGGCTACCGATCATGCAAAGGAGAGGCAGGGAAGATGCCTTGAGGAAGGATGGGATCACATGAGAAAACATAAACGCTCTTGTAACGGCACCTCAGGATAAAAGCAATGCCACGTAGACGCTTCCCCGTTGAAATGGTAGGGAGTCATGCTCAGACCCTGTCCATCAGGTGGGTCTTGAGAAAATCCCATGCAGCCTGCTGCATGGCGGCAGTAAAGACATGCCCGGAATCATGCTCCTGAATGTAAAGTCGATCGTCATAACCTCCTTTTGCAAAAGATTGATTAATGCGGTCATAGGCCATCTTGACTCCTTCATTGTTGAAAAAATGATCCTTCCCACCACCAAGCACCATCAGAGCACCCGGCATAGCCAATGCTGCCAGGTCAGGGAAATCCATGTAGCGGAACATGCCAGGAACCAGGACCGAGTAGCCCATGCTGTATTTAATATCGTTCTGAAGCTGATAGGGCATGGAAGCCATCCAGCAGATATTGACGGTTGCCTTGATGCGCTCGTCCAGAGCCGCAAGCATCAGGGCACGCATGCCTCCGGTTGAAAACCCGACACAGCCTATCCGATTACGATCCACCTCATCACGGCTCCACAGGTAATCCACGGTGCGTATGTCATCCCATGCGGCAATGCCCGCCCAGGTCGTTCCAGCCGCCAGGAGGGTACGATCAAGGAGGTGCTCATAGTTGGAGGAACGGATGTTGAAGGCATTCACCTGCTCAGGAGCGAGATCGTCGGGACGATCCCACCACCCATCCGAGTCACCGTCCATCATGCATCTCCGATTCCCCCAGTACAGCATGTCAATGATCACGACGAGATATCCCTTGCGTGCCAGGTCACTTCCAATCGATGCCCCTTCATAATAACGTTGCCTGTATTCCCCCAGGATACTGTGTTCATCGTCCATCCTGATGACTTTTTCCTTGCCCCACATGTAAAAACCGCCGTGATCATGAAGAAGAACAACCGCTGGCGTGCTGCGCTTGGTGGCCTGCTTGGGTACCAGCACGAAGGCCGGGACACGGATGTGCTGTGTCGTGTTGAAGGTGATTTCCTCGATCACAAAGTCGCCCACGTCGGTTTCTTTGAGTTTGGTTGCTCCGGCCGTCCAGGGTTTGGGGGCGTGATGCAACAGGTCAACCAGTCGATTGCGTGTCACATGTTTCCAAACCTTCAGGTCCGTGTAATGGTCACGCGTGTAGGCATATGGGAAATAGGCACGTGCGGCCTGCTTACGGATCAACGGCCACATCGATCCCATGTCAGCATCATATACCGGGTGCGCAGCAGCCCCGGGAACAGCCACGGTAAAGGGATTAGCAGCGGTTTGTGCCTGCATACCGGCACCGACCGTCGTCGAACCAAGCAGCGTAGCCAACTGTGCCATGAACGTGCGTCGATCGGAGTTGGATGGGGAGGATGGGGTGACTTTCATGTAAGAGACCCGGGCACTCAGATGCAGCAAGCGTGAGGCTTGACCCGGTAAAAATGCCTTTTAAATTTGATTCATGTACCAGATAAAAAAACCGAAAAGGGCGGATGCGGTTAACCCCACGACCAAGGCCCATCGAACAAATTGAGCGTGCCTTCGACGATTACTGCGGCCCATTCCGGGCAGCAAATAATAACGATGCTCTTCCTTGTTTTTCCTGGATCCAAACATACCATCAAAGCCACGTTCCTTAAAGAACGGAAAGGTTCTTTGATTAAAGGCTCCGCAGAATCCGGCGTCAATGATTTGCAGCGAGCAATGGCACCCTTTCGCTGGGTCTCCAAGAACTGAAGACATCCCCGGCAAGGATGAAATCCACCCTTAAAAAACAAGCTGACTGAGCCGTAGCGTGTGCTGATGGACCGGCTCGTCATCGATGGAGTGAATGTGATAGGTCAGGGAAGGGTCTTTCAAGGTGGTGTCGAAGCTCAGAAGACCGAAAGAGCACTTGGAATTATATCCGAACATACTTTGTTCCATCACCTTATGGGTATGAATATTCGTTAGTCTGGAAGACATGAACTCGTATAGGGGGTAGGCATCGGGACGCGTAATCTTCCAGATATCAGAGCGATGACGGTCTGCTGCCAGCAGGACAACTCCCTCGACACGTTCCTGCTGAATGAACCGGAAAATCTCCCCCCTTTCCATCGGATAACCGTCCCAAGGATCCCTGCTTCCAGGTTTGACTCCGGGAGCGAAAGGAACAGAGGAGGCAATGATTTTGAAGGTTCCTTTTGAACGTCGAAGCTGGTCAAACAACCACTGCTTCTGGACGAGACCAAGCATGGTCCTTCCTGATGCCTTCCGTGGATCTGTACGGTAGTAACGACAATCCAGCATGATGAAATGGACGTCGCCCATGTAAAAATCATGGTAACAACCGGGAGCCTCCTGGCCACCGCCATAAGCGTGATTGTTCCAGTTTTCCTGGAAGGTCTTCAACACGGTCCTTTTCCAGGCAGGTGCGTCCGGATCGTCACCATACCAGCAGTCGTTATCCCCAAAATCATGGTCATCCCATATAGACGCAATGTTCACGGCGGAAGTAAGCGCGCGATAGGGTGGAGAAGATTGTCTTCGATAATAACCGTAACGCTGGATGGCACGTTTTTCCGGCTGGTCGACGTAGATATTGTCACCCAGCTGAAGGAAGGCCAGTGGACGGTGGTTCAGGATGGTGGTGAACATACGTTCATACCCGGGTGTGTAGGCAGCACCTCCCCCGAAGGCGACCTTGAAGGCCGCGGCCCGGTGGACAGCAGGGAACGTGCGAAAATTGGCAAAGTCTCCCCGACTGCGACCATCAAGCAAGACGCGGTAGCGGTAGACCTGATCGGGTTTCAGCCCTCTGACCTCAACAACACCCGTATAATCGTCCTGTGACGAGGTCATCACTGAGCCGGAAACCCGGGACCCTGTGTGTGTTCCCGGTTGGACGGGAAACAACTCCACCGCAAAGCTGGAAGGCCGCCCGGTCCTCACCCAGAAACGTGCTGAACGATCCGTGACTCCCCCTAACAAGGGACCATGAATCCAAAGGGCCTCATCTGATCGCTTCAAGACCTGGAAATCGGCAAGATCATGCAACGGTTTCAGCATGGTACGCGGTCCCGCAATAAAACGTTCAAGAGGCAACCCAGCATCCATCGCACTCCGAACAAAGCGCATCGCAATGTCTGCTTTCCCCTGGGCGGCATAGGCAACGGCGAGCCCGAAGAGTGCCTCCAACCTTGCTGGATCATCCACAAGCCGTTCCCGATAGCGTTCGATAGCCTCTTCCGAGCGTCCATCATGGATGAGTATCATCTCCTCACGTCCCTCCTTGTTGGTCCAGTCATTGGGCTTCTGGGCAAGGGTCAAGGTCACTACAAGGAGAAGCAGGCTTCCCAGGGTTGCCGTGGGGGCGCAGGGCCACTCCATGACACACCGCTTCTTGAAAGGTTTCATAATAAATTTTGAAAGCCTTGGTTAACACTTCAAGACCTTGAGGACAACTATCAAAATCCAATCCATCCCTCCAGGAGGTTCCTTCCTCCATGCGTCGACAAAAATACATCTCGGATCAAATGGCAACTTGAAGGGATTTCATGCACTCATGCCACATGGCGGGCAAGCGCTGCTGTCAAAGGTTCCGTGCTTGCGCAATGCAAATTAGGGCGTAAGTTGGAATGAGTCCCATGAAACGCATTCAGACCCTACAGATCATCTGCATGTCTCTGCTTGCGTGGGTCCTCGAACCGATACACTGCATACACGGTGCGACATCTGATAAGGCACCGTGGTCCTTCAGTCCGCTGATGCGTCCCCCTTTGCCGGATGAGACATTGGGTAGCTGGACGGAACATCCAGTGGACCGCTTCATAGCACGCCGCTTGAAGAAGGAAGGACTGACCCCGTCTCCCCCGGCTGAAAGACACCAGTTACTGCGCCGCGTTTTCAACGATGTTTGGGGAATGCCTCCCTTGCCAGAAGATCTGGAGTGGCTCCGCTCATACGACGTCAAGCAAGACTGGTCTCGTCTTGTAAACCGTCTACTGGCCAGTCCGCATTACGGTGAGCGATGGGCGAGGCACTGGATGGATATCGTTCATTTTGCTGAAACCCATGGTCATGATGAGGACGCACCACGGGAACATGCCTGGCCCTACAGGGATTACCTCATCCAATCACTGAACGCAGACAAGCCCTACGACCAGTTCGCGCGGGAACAATTGGCGGGGGACATCCTCATCCCAGCTCGAGCCGAGGCCCTGACCGCCACCGGCTTCCTGGCGGCAGGCCCTTGGGACGAAAGTTCGCAAATGGGCATCCAGGACGGCACACTTGACAAAAAGCTCGCGCAATACTTGGACCGGGACGATATGATCACCACCACCATGTCGAGTTTTCTCGGGATCACTGCTCATTGCGCACGGTGCCACGACCACAAATTTGACCCCATTTCAATCGAGGACTACTACGCGCTTCAGGCAGTTTTCGCCGGGGTGGACCGCCATGACCGACCCTACGATCTGGATACCCACACACATCGACAAAGGCAGAGCCTGCTGGCCTTGAAATCCAATCTGCTGGGAGGTCGTTACCCAGAAAGTGCCCTCACAGGTAAAACCGCCCGGGCGAAGGTTCAACACTGGATACAATCCCGCCATCAAGTCCTTAGCCGTTGGAAAACCGGCACACCTCGATGGGAGGAGGAGAGTGCCACCCAGGGCATGTTGCAAGCGAGCGACGGTTCCATCTTCTTTGAAGAACCTTCTGAAGGGAAAGGATCCCTTTCATGGACCTTCCAGTCGCCCCATACACGTCCAACCGCCATCCAACTGGAGGTGCTGCCCGATGACCGCTTACCGAAAAAAGGTCCCGGGTGGGCTGAGAATGGCAATTTCCGTCTCAGCGAATTCGAGGTGTTTTGGCGCAGCGATGCAACGATGCCCTGGAAACCCGTTGCGCTACAGGATCCCAGGAACGATTTCAGTGAACACACCACCTCCGTACGTTACCTGATCGATGGAGACGCCAGCACCGATTGGGGTATTCTTCCCCAGATCGGGCAGCCTCATCGATGTTACTTTGAAATCAAAGCAGGACTGGATATCAAGAAGGATCACTGGTTCAAGATCGTATTGTCCCATCAACATGGGAACAAGCACTGGCTGGGAAGATGTCGTGTGCGACTGACGGACATGCCCACAGGGGATATCCACCCGTTCCTTCACCAAGACCTGCAGCAAGCACTCGACACCACCGAGACGTTACGCACGCATGCACAGCAACTGACACTGGCGCGGCATGCCACCCTCACACACTGGGATGGTCTGTTTGAAGCCCTGCCCTCCCCGTCCATGGTTTATGCGGCCACCTCTTTTTTTCCTGCCGTGGGAAACTTCAAACCCGCACTGGGACCACGTGAAGTGCGCCGACTCGCCCGGGGAAGCATTCACTCTCCCGGAGAAATCGTCCCACCAGGAGCCCTATCTCAAATGAATTGGATCCCGTGGAACCCCGATGAAAAAAACCTGAAAAACGAAGGGGAACGACGATTGGCGCTGGCCCAATGGGTCACACACCACGACAATGCCTTGTTCTGGAGAACCATGGCCAATCGCATCTGGCAATACCATTTCGGGTCACCGCTTGTCTCCACCCCAAACGACCTCGGCAACGGAGGACAAGTCCCAAGTCACCCAGAACTACTGGACTGGCTTGCCTGCGAACTTCGCGCATCGGGCGGATCCATGAAGCACCTCCACCGGCTCCTGCTGAATAGCCAAAGCTATCGTCAGCAAAGCGTGTTCAGGGAAAACGCGGCGCAAGTGGATGCTGCCAACCGATATTACTGGCGCATGACACCAAGACGGCTGGAGGCCGAGGCGTTTCGGGACACCCTCCTCGCCCTGACCGGCAGCCTGGACACCCGCATGGGAGGCCCGTCGGTCAAGCAATTCCACATGCGCCCGGGCATCCATGTCACACCAGTTGTCGATTACCAGGGTTTCAGCGCCCAGGAACCTGCCATGGCACGACGCAGCGTGTATCGCTTTCTCTTCCGCACCCTGCCAGACCCCTTCATGAAAGCCATGGACTGCCCGGACGCGTCCAACTGGACTCCAAGACGCAACATCTCGATTGGTCCATTACAGGCACTGGCACTCATGAACGATGACTTCATCATTCACCAGAGTCAGTTACTGGCCAATGCCCTGGGAAAGCAGCATACGGACCTGGGTTCTCAGGTGAACGCCCTCTTCCAGCGCTCACTGTTTCGTGCACCAGACCCAATGGAAAGCAAGGCATTGGAGGCTTACGCACGCCAGCACGGCATGCACAACGCGTGCCGCTATTTTTTTAACAGCAACGCCTTCCTCTTTGTGGAATGACTCCCTCCGACACCATGCATCGACGGGCCTTTCTCTGGAAATCAGGGGCAGGATTCGGCGCCCTCGCACTGGATCAGCTCTTGGCTGAAACGGAAGAAGCCGGGACTATCGGCATGTCCCCCCCCCATCGTCACCACCCACCACGCGCCAGACGCGTGGTCCAGCTTTTCATGAATGGGGGTGTCAGCCCCATGGATACTTTCGACCATAAACCTGCCTTGGGGCCACTCAACGGGAAACGCTTTGACCCGGGGGATGGGCAAGTCGTCGAATCCGTCACCAACTCCCCGGGATTCCCAGTCATGGCAAGTCCCTTTGCATTTCGCCAGCAAGGGCAGTGCGGTCAATGGGTCAGCGAGGTATTTCCCCACATGGGAGGCATGGTCGACGACCTGGCTTTCCTGATGTCCATGCAATCCACAAGTAATGTGCATGGCATCGCCAGTTACATGCAGAACACCGGATTCGCACTTCCAGGTTTTCCATGCGCCGGGGCATGGGTCAGTTATGCTCTGGGAAAAATCAACCGCAACCTGCCGGAATTCGTGGTCATGCCAGACCCTCGAGGGCTGCCCTACAACAACCTTGGTAATTTCTCCTCAGGTTTTCTACCCGCAAAACACCAGGGCACCGTGATTCAACCGACCCATGCAAATCCCGTCCCGTTCCTTCATCCAAGTGGAGCATTCCCATCGATCAATGCGCGCAGTGAATCGGACGGACTCAAACTGCTCAGGCAGCTGAATGGTTTCCATCTTGCCTACTCGGGCCAGGACCAGATGCTGACATCAAGAATGGAATCTTACGAAAACGCCGCCCGTCTGCAACTGATGGCTCCCGAGTTATTTGACCTGAGCCAAGAATCAGAATCGGTAAAATCCCTTTACGGCATGGATGCAGAGGAGACTCGAGACTTTGGCCAACGCTGCCTGACGGCGCGCCGCATGCTGGAAAGGGACGTGCGCTATATCCAGATCTGGAGCGGCGCTGGAGGTCCCAGCAACAACTGGGACAATCATTCAAATATACACAAGGAACTGCCTTGGATCGCACGACAGGTAGATTTACCCATTGCCGGGTTCATCAAAGACCTCAAGGCCACAGGCCTGTTGGATGATACCCTGGTGATATGGACCACGGAGTTTGGCCGGATGCCCTTTACCCAGGGACAGTCCGGGAGGGATCACAACGGGGGAACTTTTGTCACTTGGTTGGCCGGAGCAGGCGTTCGACCAGGCACTCGAATGGGGGTCAGTGACCCTTGGGGATGGAAGGCAGAAACGCCGATATGGTGTTATGACCTCCACGCTACGTTACTGCACCTGCTCGGTGTCGACCATACCCGACTGACCTTTCGTCATAATGGACTCGATCGTCGCCTTACGGATGTCCACGGGGAACTCCTTACCCCTATCATGGCCTGATCAAGAAAAGTGCATGACATGGAATTCCAGGATATTGAAAACCATGCAGATGCCGTAAGATGCTCCAGGGGATGGAGGGCCATGGCAATGAAAGCGTCATAATTTCCTCTTGATTCCCCTTCATTTGGCAGCATGATACGTCTAAGTAATAATTAAGCGTAACGTATGGCGACTCAAGACGGTCATACACGCACACTAGCATGAAGAACATTCTCACGACCATCGTCGTCCTTGGTGCCGTCTTTCTAGGATACACCTATTGGACACAACAGAAGGATAGCCCTAAGGCAGGAAGCGATACCTTGAACGCAAGGGAAACCACAGCGAAGGTGGAGACCAAGGATATACGCTTTGTAGTCACCGTGGCGGGTGAAATCACTCCGGCTGAGCAGGTTTCGGTTCGGCCGGAAGTGAACGGACTCATTTCAAAACTTCCCGTCGATGTCGGGGATAAGGTGCAAAGAAACGATTTACTCTTTGCACTGGATGCCAAGAACTTACGCATTGAAATTGAGCAAAAGCAAACCCAGATTGATGCGGCCAACCTTCAGCTGGAGAAAGCTGAGCGCAATTTCCAGAGAGACCGGAAGCTTTTCGAGGAAAAGCTAGTTTCCAAGGAGGCCTTCGAGAATACGCAGACAGAGTTCAGTCTTGCCAAGAACAGCATCGAGCGGGCCCGCAAAGACTTGGACTTGACCATGGAGCGCCTCGAGAGGACTCAAATCCTTGCACCTTTCGACTGCACCATCCTCACCCGGCCCATTTCCAACGGGCAAGCTGTGTCGGGGTCAGGAGGTTTCAACAGCGGCACCGAAGTACTGACCATCGCAGATCTGAGCCGGATGATCATCAATGCTCATGTCAATCAGGCGGATGTCATCAGGCTGTCGGTAGGATTGGAGGTGCAGATCCAGGTGGAGGCAATTGCTGGCCTGACCGTAGGTGGGGTTGTTGATCGCATCGCACCTCAGGCCACAATCGAAAATGGCATCAAGGGGTTCTCTGCACGTATCTTGCTGACGAAAATCGATCCCCGCATCCAGCCTGGCATGACTGCGAATATCAAGATTCCGGTTCAGTCGGCCGAGGGAGTGGTTGCTGTTCCACTGGGCGCCGTCTTCACCGAATATAATGAGCAAGCCAAACGACAGGAAAGATTTGTCTACGTGCGCTCCGGTGAATCCTTTGAACGACGCCTCATCGAAATTGGTGTGGCGGATTATTTTTTCACAGAGGTGCTGAGTGGTTTGAAGCCTGGGGAGGTGGTTTCCCTGGAGCAACCTTCCTTGGAGAGCATACAGGAAACCACCGACGAGGAGGGCAAGCTCGTATCCACCTCTAGCTAATCTCGCTCATGGCCTTGGTCGAACTGCGTAATATTCGCAAAACATACCATCTGGGGGGTGAAGTCATTCATGCCCTGGATGGGGTGAACCTTGATGTAGATCAGGGAGATTTCACCTCCATTATCGGCCCCTCTGGAAGCGGAAAGTCCACCCTGATGCATATCCTGGGTTGCCTGGACACCCCAAGCTCCGGATCCATGAAACTAGATGGTATGGACATCCATACGGCATCCACGCGCCAGTTGGCGAAAATAAGGGGAGAAAAGATCGGCTTTGTTTTCCAGTTCTTTAATCTATTGCCCAAGCTGAATGTCGCCCAGAACGTGGAATTGCCCCTGATTTACCAAGGCACCCCGGGACGTGAACGAAGCAAAAGAGCCATGCTGGCCCTTGATATGGTAGGGCTTCAAGACAGGGCAAAGCATCGTCCTTCCCAGCTTTCTGGAGGACAGCAACAGCGCGTTGCCATCGCCAGGGCACTCGTCAATGACCCACGCATTCTCTTTGCAGATGAACCCACCGGCAATCTGGACTCACACACGGGAGAACTGATCCTTGAAACCTTCTGTAAACTGCACGAGGAGGGACGCACCATCATGCTGGTGACGCATGATCCCGAAATCGCGGCACTGACACCCAAAAAGATTGAGATCCGCGATGGCAAAATTGCCCAGGATGTGGACGCCAAGCTTTCGGGAAAACAAACGCGTTTTCAATTCAAACGCACGACACCTTCATCTTCATGAACCCATGGGACACAATCTACTTAGGGATCAAGGAGATATGGGCACACAAGTTCAGATCCATGCTGACCATGCTCGGGATCATACTGGGCGTATCCAGCCTTGTCGCCATGTCCGCGTTGGTCAAGGGAATGGAAAATGGAATGAAGGAAGCCCTCGTCGCGATGGGTGGCCTCGAGAAAGTTCGCGTTGAATTTCAGGATGATCTCCCGGCCTATCAGAAACACCTCACCGATCAAGCCCCGGGACTCCTCATGAAGGACGTGTTTGCGCTCCAGGCCGGGGCCCCCCTGGTGGAGAACATCACCCCCATCGTCGAGCAGCATGGATATCGGACAAGGATCAATGTCACCTACCAAAACAAGCGGGCGCGTCCATGGAGGCTTTATGGCACATGGCCGGGCATTCTTGAGCTGGAAGATCATCGGGTCAGGCATGGCCGTATGTTCACCGAGCTGGACAATGAAATGGCCCGCAGTGTTTGCGTGATTGGAGTGGAGCTTCGCAACGATTTATTTGGAGACCCGGAAAAAACGGGAGAAGAAATCATCCCCATCGGCAAGACCATCCGCATCAATGGGCAGCCCTTTACCATTATCGGAATGTTTGAGCACTACATGACAGAAAAGGAACGCAAGGAGTTGGAACTCGAAAGGCTGCGTGCGCTTGAAAACCCTCAACCTGGCGGTGTCGTTCGTGACAAGGGTCGCAAGGGAAGCGGTCCGAGCGGGTATGTCTTCCGGCTGAAGAACAACTCCATCTTTATTCCACTGCAAACCATGATGATTCAATTTCGCGCCGCGGCGGGTCTGGATGAAACGGCCGACCCACGTCTCTCGGGTATTTACATGAAAGTCAGAGATATCAACGTGCTTGAAACCGCGCTGCAGCAAATTCGCAATGTGCTGTTGGTCTCCCATGGTGGTATTGAAGATTGGTCCTTCCGCACCGAGGAGGATCTTGCAGACGGCATCCAGTTGACCATAAAAAACTTTCGCATGAGCGGAGTCATCATCGCGGCCATCGCGCTGGTGGTGGGTGGCATCGGAATCATGAATATCATGCTTGCCAGCATCTCAGAGCGCATTCGGGAAATTGGTATTCGCAAGGCAGTGGGCGCGACCAACGCCGACGTGTTCGTCCAGATCATTATTGAGAGTCTGGTCATTGCTGTTGTGGGAGGTTTGTTGGGACTTGCTGTATCTGTGATGCTGGTAAACTCCATCACGGCATTCACGCCTACTGAGAACGATCCGGTCGTCACGGTTGAAGCCATGCTCTTTGCATTCAGCTGTTCGGCCATGGTGGGTATTGTGGCAGGGATGATTCCAGCCCTGAAAGCCTCGAAACTGCATCCTATTCAGGCCCTGAAATACGATTGATCGCGGAGAAATATCACCTTGAATCTCTACAACGCCATTTCGATCGGTTTGAAGGACATCTGGGCCCACAAATTCAGGACCCTCTTAACGATGTTTGGAATCGTGCTTGGAGTCTCCAGCCTGGTAGCCATGGCGGCGGTCATCACGGGCATGGAAAAAGGCATGAAGGAATCCATGATCGCAATGGGTGGACTCGACAAGGTCCGCATTGATGACGAGGATGTGCCGCTCTGGCAGGATCATCTCAAAGATCAAAGCCCGGGGCGACTCGTCAAGGACGTGCACGCACTCCAGGCAAGTGCCCCGCTGATTCGAACCATCTCCCCTGAAATGCGTCTCGACTGGCGAGGGACACGTGTCACACGACAAGGAAAATCCGCATCCTCATCAGAAGTTGTCGGGGTATGGCCAACCGTACTGGAAATGAACCTTTACGAAGTCGCGCATGGGCGCTTCTTCTGCGATCTTGACGAGGAATTTGCCAACAGTGTCTGTGTCATTGGCACCGGCATCCGCGACCAATTATTCGGCAGTCCGGAGGAAAGGGGGGAAGAGATCATTCCCTTGGGGGAAATCATCCAGATCGGCTCCCAGCCACTGACCATCGTGGGCATGTTCAAGCATTACGAAAGCGAACAGGAACGCAAGCTCAAGGAATTGGCCAAGAAAAACGCGCAGGAAAAGCCGGGAGGCGTCAAGCGAGAACGTGGGTGGAGCGGGGCAAAGAAATGGGGTGACGCCTTCTGGCGCAAGAATAACGTCATCTACATGCCTCTCAACACGGTCTGGGTCAAATTTCGAGCAGCTTCCAATGAGGACGGCACACCCGATCCAAGGTTAACGGATATCGACATCAAGATCGCTAACCTTGACCTGCTTGAGCCCGCACTGCAACAGGCCCGTAACGTCATGCTGGTCTCTCACAATGGAATCAACGATTTTGAATTCGATACGCAGGAAAACCAGATCAATGACATTCGCACACGCATCAGGAACATGCGTATCAGCCAAGGCGTCATTGCAGGATTAAGCCTGCTTGTTGGGGGTATTGGCATCATGAACATCATGCTCGCAAGCATAAACGAACGCATTCGTGAAATAGGGACGTGCAAGGCAGTCGGTGCAAGCAGCGAGGCTATCTTCATGCAGATCATTGTTGAAAGCATTGCCGTGGCCATGCTTGGTGCAGTGGTGGGCTTAGCCTTTTCCTTCGTGCTCGTGGAGTTGATTGAAATCGCCTCCCCTGCCCAAAATTCTCCGATCATCACCAAAAGCCCGATGATTTTAGCTATGGTCTTCAGTGCGTTTGTCGGAGTGGTGGCAGGCCTCTTTCCAGCCTTCAAGGCGGCTGGACTGCACCCAATTCAAGCCTTGCGCTACGAGTAAATATGACGTAAGTTATGAGGGTGTCTGATTAGCAGGCTTTCTCCCATTGACCTCCACTACCTAGTAAGGTTGCTGGTGGCAGGAAAGAAGCCGACAATCAGCACATTCATCAAAATAAGAGCGGGAAATTCCCCAGAAGTAAGGAACAGAAGAACAATTAAAGATCATGGCAGACGCAGAGAACAAACAACCTGAAAGCGTGGGTGGCAAATTTTATGTCGACGACCAATGCATCGATTGCGATCTATGCCGCGAGACGGCACCTGAGAACTTCAAGCGTCAGGAGGACGGGGGGTATTCATACGTCTACAAGCAACCGGAAAACGATGATGAAAGCACCCAATGCGAAGAGGCCATGGAGGGCTGTCCCGTTGAAGCCATCGGTGAGGATGGATAATAAGATCAGATCAAAACGACTTTCCAAACCCTGACACCACGCGGTGCCGGGGGTTTTTTTTGGTCCTCAAGCTGGATCCTCCCAAGTGACACGCCACCCCTTCGTTTACCTCAGAGCTGAAAGAC
>JAAZXX010000209.1 GCA_014239995.1 Verrucomicrobiia bacterium | reverse complement strand
TGAGCCCATGGCTTGGGCTCATCGGTGGGGAGATGGGCGCGTTTTTCAAACCGTTTTAGGTCATGCTGATGCATCGATTCAAAAAGCAGCCAATTTGATTCAACGTGGATGTACCTGGGCGGCCGGTCAAAATCCCCTGGCCTTCGATCCACCTGCCACCCTCACTGAAACGACCATTTTTCGTGAAGGAAGTCCTTGGAAACCTTGAAAAACATGTCGTGATCATGAAGGGGGGCTTTTTTATCAAAAAGGACAATGGCACGGTTTTAGCTTTATCTGTTTTGGTCAAAGCAAAAGCCAAAACGATGAATATTCCTGAAAACTTTCCAAACATCGCTCCTGCAGTTACAGCCTTCCACGGCTTGGAATGCCTGACAATGCGACTATTAATATGAGCTTCTTACAACTGATTTGGAGAAGTTTTTGCTTTGGGCTTGGCTGGGCATTGTGGGATGTGCAGGCAGCCGATGCGCCGTTGCGAATTGATTTCAACAAGGGTGCTCACACCCAGTCGGGGTGGGAATCCATGAGCAGAGAGGATCGGGATTTCGGAAAGGATTGGTCGAGGCGTTTTCAGAATGGTTACATCCTCCAGTTGAATCCCGTTGGTAATCTTGTGTTGGACACAAGAGACCGGAGAACGATCAATGGTGGAGGTAGTGCAAGCGAGATGTGGCGAGATTTTCTCTATGTCCCCCGTAGTCAGGAGCCGAATGAAGGGCTCGATCTTCTTTTAGGGGGGCTCATACCCTACGCAACATACCCGATCACGATCTGGAGCTATGATACTTCCAGTCGGGACACGCGGCGAAGCCTTTGGAACGGGATGCCTTTTGCCTTTAACGGGGACCTTCCTGAACCGGAAACGCTGAATGATGATTATCTTACCTTTCCCGTTGTTGCCGGCTCGGATGGGTATGCCTTGATCCGTGCCCGGACAGATTCGCCCCCAGGGCCTTATTTCAACGTTCTCATCAATGGCATGGAAATCGGGACCCCAAGTTCCGTGCCAGAGCAAGCTGTGGGTGTGACGCTGAGTTCCCAAGAGGTGTTTCGTGGGGATCCTGTCGGCACGCTCGTCGGTAACCTGCACACCTTGGGTGTGACACCGGATGAGGCACCCGTATATGCCCTGGTCAAGGGTATGGGTGATGATGACAATGATCGTTTCATCATCGAGGGACCTCAATTGAAAACCCGCAAATCCATGATTGCTCTTTCCCAGGGGGCAACGCTTACATTACGTATACGGTCCACCTCTCCGCTCGAGAGTTTCATAGAGACAATTATTGATATTCAAGTGAGCAATGGCGAAGGATTTGTGGAACCTCTGCGTATCAATGAAATCATGGCGAACAATCGGCAGGCGCATTTCGACGGTGATGGGAATGCCGTTGATTGGTTGGAATTGTATAATCCAAGGGACGAACCCGTCAGCCTGGCAGGGTATGCCCTCACGGATGATCCGGATGACCTTGGTAAGTGGATGTTTCCGGACCTCACGATTCCTGCACGAGGCTACATCCTTCTATATGGAGGAACACCTTATTTGGGCGGAACTCGACCACCCGACTACAAGGATGCACGTGGATATGATCATTTCCCTTTCAACCTGGATGCAGATGGAGAATTCCTGGCACTCGTACGTCCCGATGGAAGATCCCTTGAGGATGTTCTGGATCCAGGTTTTCCCAGGCAGTACCAGGATGTTTCCTTTGGTCGGGACAGTGATCATCAGTGGGCTTTTTACCTGAATCCGACTCCGGGCAAGGCCAATGGAGATGGATTGCCAGGTGTGGTTGAAGATCCGCAATTTTCCATGGAACGGGGTTTTTATGAGACGACCCTCCGTGTGACGCTCCAGACCGGGACGGAACGTGCAAACATACGTTACACCCTTGATCACAGTATGCCATCAGCGAGAAACGGGTTTGACTATAGCCGCCCGATACACATTGCCAAAACGACCACGCTGCGGGCTGTGGCCATGCGGGATGATTGGCGGCCCTCCAATGTGGAAACGCATACCTACATTTTTGTGGATCAGGTAGCGAGGCAACCAGCTAACCCCGAAGGTTGGCCTGACACCTGGGGAAGAAATCCTGAGGTGGACCGCAACGATGGACGGGGCAACGGGACAGTGCCGGCGGACTACGAGATGGATCCCCGTGTGGTTGATAATACCATTCCGGGATACGGTATCCGGGAAGCACTGCTTGATATCCCGAGCATCTCCATCGTCATGCAGCAAGATGACTTCATCAAACCGGGTGCAGGCATTTATGCCATACCCCAAAAACGCATCGAAAAGGAATGTTCTGTTGAATATATACTTCCGGATGGTCGAGAAGGTTTTCAGGAAGACTGTAAGATCGAACTGCATGGAAATTCCAGTCGCCGGCCCTGGCGTATGCAGAAGCACTCCATGAGATTGACATTCAGTAAAGCAGTTGGTGCTTCCAAACTGGAGTACTCATTATTTCAAGACTCCCCGGTCAAGCGTTTCAACCAACTGGTGCTTCGGGCATGTTTTACTGATAGCTGGGGTCTCGTGAGCTGGGGAGGATCACGCTATCGGCCCAACGATTCCCAATACATCCGTGATGTCTGGATGAAGGAATCCCTGCGTGACATGGGGCAGCCGTCAAGTTTTGGGCACTTTGTGCATGTATACGTCAATGGGCTCTACTTTGGGCTGCATAACCTTACCGAACGCCTGGGAGATGATTTTTTTGCCTCCCACCTTGGAGGAAACGAGGAGGATTGGGAGGTGAACAAGGATTTTTCCAGACCGGGCAAAAGGTGGTATCAAATGATGGGCATTGACGTCTCTACGCCGGGGGGATATGCCGAGATACAGGCATATATCGACACGGAGAACCTTGCAGATTATTTTCTGCTGCATTTCTACGCCGACGCTGAAGACTGGCCTTATCAAAATGGATATGCCGCTGCAAACACTCGGTCGGGTGACGGAAAGTTTCGGTTTTTCGTGTGGGATCAGGAAATCGCACTGGATAAGTTCACCTGGAACCGATATGACCATACTGCCGGGGTGGGGGCGTTATTTCAAAAAATGAGGCGAGTTCCCGCGTTCAGGTTGCTCCTTGCCGATCGTGCGCAGAAACATCTTTTCAACAAGGGGGGATTGAGCATGGAGGCAAGTCAGATGAGGTATCGCGGCCTAGCCGATCTTATTGACAAGGCGATTGTTGCTGAATCAGCACGATGGGGAGACACCCAGGCAAGTACACCCTACGGCAATCGGGTTCAACAGCCCAACCCCAGAACGCAGGTTGATCATGACCATTACCCTCCTGCCCCGCATGCACCCGATATCTACTTTACACGGGAAGATTCATGGTTGGTAGAGCGTGATAACGTGCTTCATCATTACATTCCTACATTGCATGACACATCCAGTCCTCATGCCATTCTCAACGAGTTGCGGGCTGAAGGTCTTTATCCAGCAATCGATGCCCCTCTCATGTTACTCCGAGAGGGGCATGTATCACCGGGATCGCTCCTGGAATACTCCGTTCCAAAGGGCATCATATTCTACACCATGGATGGTACGGATCCCTTAAGTGCGGCCAGTCAAACGCAAACCATTCTGATCAATGATCGTCATGTGGCCAGTGCGCTGGTTCCAAGCGACGATTCCCTTGGTCGGAGTTGGATTGATCGGGGATTCGTTGAAGGTGATTCCTGGAAACGCGGTAGAACGGGCGTTGGTTATGAGCTGATGCCCTTGGATTACAAGGGTTTTATCGGTCTGGATGTTTCTGAAATGCGCAATCGAAACAGCAGTGTCTATGTGCGTGTGCCGTTTTCAGTGGACACCTTGCCTTCAATCCACACGATGATTTCCATGGAGCTCCAAATGCGCTATGACGACGGCTTCGTGGCGTATCTGAACGGGACACGTATATGGCAGTCCAATCAAATGGGGACGGTGCCTCGATGGAATGCGTCGGCCCTCATCTCTCGTGCTGATGCTGAGGCAAGCCAGTTTGAGTCATTTGACGTTTCGCGCTACATGCACCTCCTGGAGGAAGGAAACAACCTTCTGGCCATCCACGGCCTGAATGCCAGCATGAACAGCAGTGATCTTCTGATCACGCCCAAGCTTGTCCTGACCCACACGGGCGAGATACGCGCTCAGGGCCCCGTGCAACGGTATGATGCACCCATCAGGCTGACGGAATCGGTTCAGATGAATGCAAGGACCTATGATCAGGGGGTATGGTCTGCCTTGAGTCAGGCCGAATATACACTCGAACTACCGGCGGCTGCCGGGAATCTTGTCATTTCCGAGTTGATGTATCACCCCGCTGGCACGGAAGATCTTGAATTCATCGAATTGCTGAATATTTCGCCCCGAAATATTTCCTTGGAAGGGGTCAGGTTTACCGATGGGATTGATTTCTCTTTTCAGGGAGATTGGACCCTCGCACCTGGCGAGTGTGTTCTTCTGGTGCGGTCCATGAAGGCGTTCGAGCCACTTGCTCCCAATGTTGCACTTACCGGTGTTTTTCAGAACAATACTGGCCTCTCGAATGGTGGGGAAACCATCACTATGGTCGACCAGGATGGCAGCACTATCGTGAGTTTTCAATACGACGATCAGGGCCCCTGGAGCGGCCAAGCGGATGGAAGGGGACACAGCCTTGTACTGAGGGACCCCTATGACAGCTCGGATCCGAGGGATCCAGCTTCCTGGCAGCAAAGTTTCATGCCAGGGGGGACTCCTGGTATGTATGTGGATGTTACATTTACTGGTGATCCAAGGGCGGATTTGGATAGGGATGGCCTGCCAGCTCTTGCCGAGTATTATTTTGGAACCAGTGATCTCAAGGTAGATGACCGGAGAAAGGTTATTCAATGGTCCATCGATCCGTATACCGATCTTGAACATCCGGGTCTCTACGGGACCCTGCGGTTTCCATATGACACGACCGTTCAAGGTGTTCAGGCCATCATCGAGTTTTCAAGTGATCTGATCCATTGGTCGGATGCTTCTGGGCGCCTTCTGCCGACAGGGGTTCTTTCCCATGATAACAAGCTGGAGACACGGGTCTTTCGTACTTCTGAGTCCGTTGAGATGCACGAACAGGCCTTTTTTCGTTTGCGGTTTCAGTGAGCTCAGGGAGGCACTTCAGATCTGGACCTTAATCGTAGGTTTTTGTTTCCATGGCCAGCCTGGAAGGGAATCCCGTTGCACGGAGGTTTCATAGAATCACAGGCTATCTAACTACGGTACGTTTCATCAGGGGGGGAGTCTCAAATCAATTTGCCAGGGTCCTGGTGGGAGGCACTGTTTGGTCCACCGGCATTTCGTGTGAGCGATGGCGTGACAGAAGACGATCTGCATCCCTATGCTGCGTGGCATGAAAGCTTGTATAGCCTCGATGGGACCTCCTCTCATGCTGTTTGCATGGCTTGCGGTGGTATTGAATGCAAGGGGTGCCGTGCAGGCGGGTGAGAGCGATCGAGCACGGGATCTGGGTATTCCGTTTGAGGGGATTCCCGGTCGCTTGAATGCGATCACGGATGTCGAGGGTGTCTGGGTAGGTCACTCCACACTGATTGAGGGGCAAGGCGCCTTGCAGGTGGGAAAAGGCCCAGTTCGAACAGGAGTAACGGCCATTCTGCCGAGGGCGGGTCATTTCGAGCCTGTCTTTGCAGCGTTTGATACCCTGAATGGCAATGGCGTGATGACTGGGATCACTTGGGTGGAGGAATCAGGATTTCTTGAGGAGCCTATTCTGCTTACCAACACCCATAGTGTGGGAACCGCATACGAGGCTTCCATTCATTGGAGGAGGAAGGCGGGCTATCACGATCCGGAAGCTCGGTTTGGTTGGGCCGCTCTCCCGGTGGTTGCTGAAACCTGGGATGGTCGTCTGAATGATATTCATGGGCATCATGTGAAGCCTGAACACGTTTTCCACGCCTTGAATGAGGCAAAACCAGGCAAGGTGGAAGAGGGGAACGTCGGTGGAGGTACTGGGATGGTTTGTCACGGATTCAAGGGTGGGATTGGGACCGCATCCCGGCTCCTTGAGAATACCTATACGCTTGGTGCCCTGGTTCAGGCGAATTATGGAAAAAGAGAGAATCTTACCATTGCCGGGTTGCCCGTCGGGCATCATTTGGAGGGGCGTGAAATGGAAATTCATGGTAGGGGTCCACTGGATCCCGGGCATTCCATCATTGTCATCATTGCCACCGATGCACCTCTCTTGCCCCATCAACTCAAACGTGTGGCCCGGCGCGCTTCATTGGGCATCGGTCGGACAGGGGGCATGGGAGCCAACTCCAGTGGTGACCTTTTCCTGGCGTTTTCAACAGCACGGATCAAGAAGCCGACCGTCCAGGGTTCAAGGCAGTTGACCATGTTGGCCAACGCTGAATTAGATGCGTTTTTTCGAGCAACTGTCCAGTGCGTTGAAGAGTCCGTGTTGAATGCCATGGTCGCTGCACGGACCATGGACGGTATCCACGGAAACAAGGTGCA
>JAAZXX010000208.1 GCA_014239995.1 Verrucomicrobiia bacterium | reverse complement strand
GAACCCCGGACAACCCATGATGTCTCGGAGAGCGGGCAACCATTCAATGAGGATGGCGAACCTGCAACCATGGGATCAAACCCCCATCAGCGACGCCCATCATACCACATGAACCAGGCCTTACGACGGTGTCGGATAAAGGGATAAAGCACCGTAGCTGCCAAGAAAGTCCTTGCCAGTTCCCAACCCGAATAAAGGGAAATTTTTCGGGCCGAGGTGACAAGCGGATACTTCTGCAGGATGACAAACTTCATCCCATGATTTCGGCCCCAATGTTTCAAACGCCGACTGAACCATATCTCCTCACCAGTATAGCAATCATCAGGAAAACCACCCACGGCACGAAAGCCGTCGGCCCGACAGAAAACAAAGGAACCCGCCGCCAACCGGAAATGAACACTGATCCAGTTCCAGCTTCGTACCCAGAACATCCAGAAGGAATGCAGTGGCTGATCCATCTCCAGAACGCAACCTCCTCCAGCAACCTGTGGGTTCAAAAGAGTCATGGCAAGCTCTTCCATAAGCTCTCCGGAAGGCATGGAGTCGGCATCCACGAACACAAGCCAGCTTCCTTTGGCAATGGAGGCGCCCTTATTGCGGGCACGGGCAATCTGGTTGACGGGTTCAAAAGCTACCCGCGCCCCAAGAGAACGCGCTATCTGGGCAGTCGTGTCCGATGAATTGTTGTCACAAACGATCAATTCCCAATCCAAGCCCCTGTTATCCAATGACACAGCGGCCTGCTTGATGGCTTTCAGGGTTGCTGGCAGCAACTTGGCCTCATTAAAGGCTGGTATAATGAAACTGAGGGTTACTTTTTTCACGAGGTTAATGGATGCTTCCCACAAGGACCCGGAAAGCACGTAGGCTCCATATCCTTAGTAAAGTGCGGCATCAAGGGAATATGGAACAAACTGGGGATGCTGAACCAGTTTTTTCCATGTGTCCGACTTGATGCGTCCCCGTTGATAGGGCTTGTCGGTCATGGGTTCTGCATTGGTAGATTTACGCACCTTGGCCAACCATTGCTCATCAAGTAAAAAGTCAATCAACCCGTCTTGAGTTGCAGCGACCGTGGTCTCCTCCTTCTCTCCCACTGCCCCCCCCTGGCCTACAAAAAAACCTGCCAAAAGCAGCGCCACCCTGACGCTGGTACTTCGCGAGTAAGTCGCAAGTGTAGCTGCAGAGACCAGGCTGCGCCTGAGTCTGGAGAAAGCTGGCAATGACCAGAGTTCCGGGTTTTTCAGGGGAGAATAGGGATCATACATAACTGCATCGGGAGGCATGCTCTTGGAGGAAGGGCCATCAAATCCGTCCCGAAGATCTCCGAGATGCAAGTGCCATTGAATCGAAAGTTTACCGTGAGTGAAGGTCACCTGGCCTTGACGCGTGAAAACCTCAAGGATGGATTCAAAGCCTTCCAAATACGGGAGCTTGCCCACATGCCTTATGGCAAACAACAACGGCTCCAGTGTCATATCAAAACTGTGTAAATCAAGATGAGCCCTGATATGACGATGCTCGCGAATCAGGTTCAGGATGTTGCCCGCACTCCCAAGGCCAATATCCCAGACACAAAAAGGATCCTGTGCAGTCTCAAGCCGCTGCATGATTTGCATGGGCTGAAAATACACACAACGAGCTTCAACCTGAGGTCCCACCTTGGGGTGAAAAGTTTCGCCATAACGCTCGGAACGCACGGAGTGCAGTTCCTCCCCAAGGGAAACAATTGAAAATAGTTCTGGACCTTTTGAACACACGCCTTGGGAGCATGCTGAGGATATACCGACGGATTCAACATTAATCGTCATGGTATGCGGGCACCAAACAGGCATTATATGAAGCTTGCGACATATTGATCAAATGGCATATTCCCATGCACATGGAATATATCAGGGACATTCACAGCCACAAGGCCCGGTCCAAGAAGCCTGCTATCTCGTTTGAGTTTTTTCCTCCAAAAACTCAAAAGGGAGAGGCCGTGTTGTTTGAAAAGACGTTACCGGCACTGCTCACTATGCGTCCCGATTATTGCTCAGTCACCTACGGGGCGGGTGGCAGCACCAAGGGAAAAACACTCGAGATGGTTTCCCGCATTCAGGATGAATTTGACCTCACCTGCATGAGTCACCTCACCTGCGTCAATGCGACGCGTGAGGATATTAACTCGGTGCTGTGTGAGGCTCATGAGCGGGGTATCAAAAATATCCTGGCACTGCGCGGTGATCCTCCAGGTGGCGGTGCAGACTTTGAACCCACCGCGGGTGGTTTCACCTACTCCATGGATCTTGTCCGATTCATCCGTGCCAACCATGCCTTTTCAATTGGAGTCGCAGGATTTCCAGAAGGTCATATCGCCTGCGATGAAGGCCAGGAGGTGGACTGGGAAAGGCTTAAAGCTAAGATTGACGCGGGAGCGGATTTTGTTATCACACAACTCTTTTTCGACAATGAGGATTACCTGCGTTTCCGGGATCACATGTCGAAAAAGCTGGGAATGGAAAAACCGATCATACCGGGTATCCTGCCAGTAATATCGACTGGACAGATCAAACGATTCACCAGCCTGTGCGGAGCCTCGATCCCTGAAAAAATGATGCAACGTCTGCAGTCCTTGGCTGAGGATGATGCAGCCGCCGCGGCCTTCGGGATTGAATATGCCATAGAGCAATGCGAACAACTTCTGCAGGAAGGTGTGCAGGGTCTCCATTTTTACTGCCTCAACAAGGCGCACTCCACGGTCCAAGTGGTGAAAGCCCTGGAACGTTTTCGCTAGACAGGAATGAGGAGTGTTCTCGTGGGTAATCTTGTCTCATGAAAGTTTTAATCACAGGAAGCTCTGGACTGATCGGTTCGAGCCTGTGTAAGCACCTGGAGCGTTCCGGTCATACGCCTGTCAAACTGGTCAGGAATTTTTCTCTGGTCGACAGTAAAACATGTTTTTACTGGAATCCAAGCAAGGCTGAGCTGGATACGCATGCCCTCAAGGAGGTGGAAGGCATCATACACCTTGCTGGAGAAAATATTGCCAAGGGGAGGTGGACACATCGCAGAAAGCAGGCTTTGATCCGGAGCAGGGTCGACTCGACACGCTTGTTGGTCGAAGCCATTGAATCCATGTCCTCACCCCCGTCCTTCATGCTGAATGCCTCAGCAATTGGCATCTACGGAGATACCGGTGAAAGACAAGTCGTGGAATCAGAACCAGCAGCCCATGATTTCCTTGGGGAACTGGGGAGTGCTTGGGAAAACGCCCTTTCAGAGCTCGATCAGACCAAGACGCGGTCCGTGGCCATGCGTTTCGGGCTCGTGCTTTCACCCAAGGGGGGGGCTCTAAAATCCATGCTTCCCGCCTTTCGAATGGGAGGAGGTGCCATCTTCGGATCAGGTCGCCAGTTTGTATCATGGACCACTCTGGATGATGCCTTGCGGATGATCACTACCCTGGCAAGTCACGATGGGTATCAAGGCCCAGTCAACTGCATGAGTCCCCATGCCGTCCGTTTTGAAACCTTTGCCAAGACACTCGGAGGTGTTCTCCACCGACCTGTTTTCCTGAAACTAAGCGCTCGCATGGTTGGTTTCATTTTTGGAGAGATGGGGAAAAGCACCCTACTGACAAGCTGCCGTGCACATCCTCAAAAACTTCTTGAAAAGGGGTTTTCATTCCAGCATCCGGAGATTGAACCCGCGCTTCGCCATCTCCTCAATCGCTGATAAAGCAGGAATCATTCATTCACCCGTGCCTGTTGCTGATGTTTCATTCCTCTGCTGAGAATACAAAAAAGGCGCCTCCATTGGAGGCGCCCTGAAAGTATGGAAAAACTAAGCGATGATCAACGGCCGCGGTAATCCTCGTCGCCAGGAACGGCGAGCTGGACTTCGGTCAGTTGGGTATCACGGATAGCTGTGCGCAGCTTGGAATCACTGAAACCCTGCACACTTCCATCACCAAGGACGACATTACCACTGGTGTCGTGGATGTTCTTGTCATAACCAGGCTCTGGGGTAGGCAGTGGCGGCGGGTCGTTGCGGCGTGCACGCATGCGAAAACGGAACACAACGCCTTTGCTGACGTCAGTGCGGTCCGAGTTGGTGATGTTACGATCTCCCGAGAGCAGGCTCTGTGGAAGGGTTTCATCTGCCTCAAAGCCAACGAAGTAACTGATATTCTGGTTACCGTTGAAGGCCTGTTGCTGATTGTCACGCGATGAGCGGATTCGGTTGGTGTTCCAGGTCGTGGACTCCACACGTCCCAGACCATCACTCGGGCAGAGGACAATCTTGGGAGTCTGCAGCTCATTGGAGAGCGACAGGAAGTGCTTCCACACCGTGGTGGCACCCGTGCGGCGGTCAGCGGCACTAGCCGAACCACCTTGATCATCAGGCACAGCCATGGGGTATAGATCCCCATTGTCAGTAGCGAAGATACGGAACCCGAGTCCAACATTCTTCAGGTTACTGACACACTTGATTTTCTGCGCCTTGGATTTGGCCTTGGCCAGCGCCGGCAGCAGCATGCCCGCCAAAATGGCGATGATTGCAATCACGACCAGCAGCTCGATGAGCGTGAAAGCACCTAATTTCGTCTTTTTAAAACGTTGGTTCATACTTTTGTTTTTGATTGGTATTGTAGCGTGTAATTGGGTTGCTTGATAAGATCATGCTAAAATTAGCCTTCGCCATCAATTAGCAATATCCCTATTTTCTTATCAGCAATACCACTCGGACAAACTAATAAATAAGACGCAGTGGAGTCAAGCGTTTTCAGGAGTTCGCCTCGGTCAACCAGAGGACGGCAAATCGAACCAGTTCCGCACGCGTCCGTATGTTTAATTTCTGCCTGATACTGCTGCGGTGCGCTTCGACGGTCTTGACACTCATGTTGAGTTCGCCTGCGATATCCACACTTTCAAAAGCCTTTCCCACCAGTGCCAGCACCTCCAATTCGCGATCGGTCAGATGCTTCACAGGTGAGGCTGACATTTTGTCCTGCCGACCGGACATGTTGTCAAGGAATCTGTTCTTAACCGCATTGCTGACATAAACCTTCCCGCTCCTGATGGTTTCGATCGCTTCGAGCAGAAACTCAGCGCCTTGGGATTTCATGACGTAACCCCGACCACCCGCACGCAGAACCCGTTCTGCGTAATAGGATTCTTCATGCATGGAGAAAACAAGCACCTCGATCTCCGGTAACAATCTGCGAAGATCCTTGATCAGTTCAAGGCCGCTTCGCCCTCGGAGGGTCAAGTCCACCAGAAGGAGGTCAGGCGGTTCCTTCTGAACCTTTTCCAGAGTATCCTCCGCATTATCCGATTCCCCTGCCAGGAGAAGCGTGTCCTGGGATTGGATGAGCTTTTTGAGTCCGAAACGGGTCATCGGATGATCATCCACAATAAAAATGGAGCAGCGAGCTACTTTCCCTTTGGCTTGTGAGATGCTGCGATGCTTCATGTCACCAGATCTTCTAAGTCATGAGAGCCCTCCATGGAAGGGATTTTGCAGATGACCTTTACTCCACCCTCGTTAAGCTTCAACACTTCCAGGTGTGCGTTCAGCAAGCGACTTCTCATTTCCATGTTGCGCAGACCAAGCCCGGGGAGAAATCTCGCACCTGGATCTTTCGTCCCCGTTCCGTTGTCCTCGACGGAAAGGTGCAAACCATCCCCTTGAACCTGGATTTGAACGGTGATTTTGGTGGCATGAGCATGCCGGATCGCATTGTGAACGGCCTCCTGTGCAATACGGTATATATGAAGCACCCTCTCGGGATCCACCCATTCCAGTTTGGGAGGGCTGCGAAAAACAAAGTGGATTGGCAGCAACTCGTCCAGCGCCAAAACCCACTGAGCAAGACATGCCCTCAAGCCCATTTCGGCCACACCAAGGGAAGACAAACCCCGTGCCATACTCCTGGCGGTCATGTTGGCCTTCCGGATGCTCAAGAGAAGGTCTGTGGCGTCCGTCCCAGACCTTCCAGACTCCGCTGCCAACTGTCCTTGCTGCGTCCTTGCCAGCATCTCCACACAGGATAACTGCTGGCACAGATCGTCGTGCAGATCAGCAGCAAAGCGTGTTTTTTCCTCCTCAATCGCCATAAGGGCATCTCTTTCCAATGCGCTACGAAAACGGATATCACTCCAGCAGCCAACCCTTTTTGGGGGAGAAGAGGAAGAGGCTGCAATCACCACCGATCGGTCCTGGATGGAAAGCCAAACACGATGTCCAGCACGCCATCGGTATTCAAGTTCGAGCACCTCGCTTGAAGCCCCCTCAGCAAAAACTTCCAGCACACGCTGCTGGTCGTCGGGGTGCACGCGGTCGATCCAGCTCCCGGGTTTTTCCACGAATACACCTGAAGCGAGGCCACTCCACTGCACCATGTACCCCGAAACCCAGGTAAAAGGTAACTTGCAATCAAGCGGACGCACATACGTTGCCATGGGCAGTTGCTCCAAAAGGACAGGTGTACTCACCCCTTCAGAAAAACATTCTCTGAAGGGTCCTGGCATGGAGGCACCC
>JAAZXX010000207.1 GCA_014239995.1 Verrucomicrobiia bacterium | reverse complement strand
ACATATCGAGGGCAGCCGCATGATCCTCAAGGACGGGATCATGGGCATGCAACATCCGGACCTCACCGCCTGGTGGCCTTTCCTCCTGCTATCACTGCTTGTTTACGGTCTGTTGCCTCGCACCCTCCTCTGGGTCTGGACCCTCTGGATGAGTCGTCGTTGCCTGGCTGCCTACCCTTCCGAAAGTGACGCCTGCCGTCGACTCTGGGATGCCTTCCAGACGCCATGGCTTCATACTGACGGACCTCCCCCTGATGGGCCAGCTCCAAGGAAGGACACGAACCCCGCCATGGTATCCGACAAGACAGGGCGAAATGATGCCAAGCACGGTGATGCGCACGCTGTCCATCCGTGCCGGGTGATGATGGATGCCGAACTCCTGGAGACATTGGATACGGAGGACCTGAAGACCCGCCTCGAGGCCTGCGGCTGGGCTGTGCAGGGTGTGACGGACATGGCAGCCCTTTCTGCAGGGGACCCAGGATCCGTTTCATGGAATGATCCAGATACCACCTGTCTCCTGTGGGTGCAGGAGGCATGGCAACCACCTATCCGGGAAATCATGGAACAGCTCCAGCGCTACCGCCAATCCCTGCCCAGCCATGTGCTGCTGGTCATCGGCTTGATCGGCAAACCGGATTCCACCACCTGGTTGACACCGGCGCTTGGGCGTGACCTGGACATCTGGACCCGTTTTGTCCGGGACAAGCTGCCTCAGGGAACCCGGGTGAAGTCCATGCTCGCGTCGTCATGAATCCGGATACAGAGATACCGACCTTTGCCGTGGTGGGGCACCCCAATGAGGGTAAATCCTCCGTGGTGGCGACCCTGAGCGAGGATGACGCCATCCGTATCAGCGATTTTCCAGGCGAAACAACGGTTTGCTCGGATTACTCCGTGCGGGTGGATGATCGTATCCTGATCCGTTTTCTGGACACTCCCGGGTTTCAGTATCCCCGGGAAACCCTGGAATGGATGCAGCAGCATCCTGCCGCAGACCAACATCCCGCAAGGGCCTTTGTCGATGCCTTCAAAAAGGAGGCGCACCGTCACCATGACGTGGAACTGATGATTCCCATGGCAGCGGGGGCGGGGATCATCTATGTCGTCGATGGCTCCCGGCCCATGCGCCAGAACGATCTTTGTGAGATGGAGATCCTGCGCATGATGGGAAATCCCCGGATGGCACTGATCAATCCCAAGGACGGCGAAGAGACCTTTCTGCAGGCCTGGAAGGATGCCTGTGCGAAATCCTTCAACCTGACCCGGACATTCAATGCTCACCGAGCCTCCTTTTCCGAGCGCATGGCCCTCTTTGAAAGCCTGAAACGGATCCACCAGGACTGGGAGCCCGCGATGGTCAAGGCCGTTGAGGCCTTTGAATGCGACTGGAAACACCGCAACCGTCAGGCAGCGCAATCCATCAGTGCATGTCTTGTGCAGGCGCTTGAACTGCGAACGGAAGCCAGGACAGAAGATCGCAACGGGGAGGAAACCACGCGCCTTGAGCTTGTGCAGTCCTATCAGGATGCCGTTGCCGATCTCGAAAAGGGCGTGCAGTCCGTATTGCGTCGGCTTTATCGACATCGCGCCTTTCAACCCAGTTTCTCCAGGCAGTCCGTGTTGCGTGAGGATCTTTTCACCGAGCGGACCTGGCGCCTGCTGGGATTGAGCCGGAAGCAGATCATCATCGCAGCCGCCATCCTCGGAGGGGGTGCGGGTTTCAAGCTGGACCTGTTATTTGCCAATCTCTCCTTCGGTTTCTTTACCCTGAGTACAGCGGCCCTGGCAGCAGCAGGCACCTGGCTCCGGGGCGAGCACATGGCACGTGTCACCGTGAAACGCCTGAGGATGGGGGGTGTCATCCTCAGCGTGGGCCCCAACCGGAACCCGCAGTTTCCCTTTGTGTTGCTGGATCGTCTCCTGCTCTACTACGAGCTGGTCATCAACTGGGCGCATGCGCGGCAGGACGCGCCCCAGGCACGTGTGCAGGTGGAAGACGAGGAAAAGGCCGGGTTCAGCGCACGCTGGAAGCGTGCCCGTCGGGATCGTTTTGCCCGCCTTTTCAAGCGACTGAGGTCCGGCAAGGAGACGACCCGTCAAGAGGCACTCCAGGAACTTCAGGCAGAGCTCGAGGCCCTGCTATGGGAACGTTCCCATGGGCGGGACGAACCCTTTGAAGTTTCTTAGGCCTGTTCGATACCTGGGACAGCCTTTGTCTCACCCCGCATGCTAGTTTCGTCTCCTATGAAATGTCGTTCGGAACATGAAGTGGATATCCAGATGATGCGGGGAGGGCGTCGTATTCGAATTATCGGCAGCCGCCCCACCATCATGCTCTCGGTGAATGAGGTTTTCCGGGGATGGTATGAAGATACGGATCATGCCTGGAATGCCCTGCAGCGTTTCCCAAATCCATTGCACAAGACGAAACTCCCGCTTGAGAGACGTGCCCCTTGACCCATGAGGGAGGGAGAGCGGTGCCTGCAGCAGGGCAAGGTTTTCGGCTTGTCGCCTCCGCACCTATCCCTCATGGTTTGGGTCACATGGAAGCACGTCCCCTGGAAGCACTGAACCGATCGGAAGCGGCGTTGGAGCTCACGCTGCGGCCATCCTTGTTCTCAGACTTCACCGGGCAGGAAAAGATCAAGGAACGCCTTGAGATTGGTGTCCAGGCGGCCAAGCAACGCGGGGATGTGCTCGATCATATCCTGCTCAACGGCCCCCCGGGGCTTGGCAAGACCACCCTGGCCGGCATCATTGCCAAGAGCATGGGAGCCAGTCTCAAGAGTACCAGCGGCCCGACGATCGAAAAGGCGGGGGATCTGGCAGGCCTGCTGACCAACCTTGAGGAGGGAGATGTCCTTTTCATCGATGAAATCCACCGTCTCCAGAAGACCATCGAGGAGTATCTTTATCCGGCCATGGAGGATTACAAGCTGGACATCATCATTGACCAGGGACCCAATGCGCGCAGTGTCCGCCTCAATCTGCCAAAGTTTACCCTCATCGGGGCCACCACCCGCAGTGGATTGTTGTCCGCACCCCTGTTGAGTCGTTTTCCTATCCGGGAGCGTCTGGATCATTATCCCGCTGATTACCTCCAGCAGATTGTGATTCGGTCCGCGCGGTTGCTCGACATTGAGATGGAGCCAGAGGGTGCCTTTGAAATTGCACGTCGCAGCCGAGGCACCCCGCGTGTTGCCAACAATCTGCTGCGACGGGTGCGTGATTACGCACAGGTACGGCATGATGGCCGCGTGACCGCCAAGGTAGCGGACCTGGCCCTGGCCATGCTTGAGATTGACGAGAACGGCCTGGATGAAATGGACAAACGCATCCTCGAGTGCATCGCCGTTAAATTTGGAGGTGGCCCGGTGGGTATCCACTCGCTTGCCGTGGCCGTCGGTGAAGAAAGTGATACCCTTGAGGAGGTGTATGAACCCTACCTGATCATGGAGGGCTTCCTGGTCCGTACCCCGCAGGGGCGTGCCGCCACGCCGCTGGCATTTCAGAAGCTCGGGGTCGAGATGCCGGAGAAGAAATAAACCCATGCTGTTTTGCCATGCAGACACGCAAGCCCGAATAGAGGCACCTTTACCTTGGACCCATCGGGCTTGGGCCATGGACACCAAGGCCGTGATCTTTGGGCTCTTGGCATTGGGAACCGTCCACCCCCAGACGATTTCTACCATGAACATTGTCAACGATGGAATTGGATGGCTACTACGGGGCAAATGGAACTGGAACAGGAGTCCCATCTCGAGCCTGGCTTGGGACAGCCATAACTCTCGCGATCAAAGGCTGCCTTATCCATGCAGTCTTTGATTTCCCAGTTCAAAATCTCTCGATCACACACCTGCTCATCATCCTTTGCGTTGTCAAAATGACCTCGCGAAAGGTAGAACGCGGCGTCTCCTGCGCGTAACCCTTTTTACCTTCCTCCCATAAACATCATGCCAAGATGCGTTTTATGAATCATGTAACCATGTACATGATTAACCTTGATATCTTTGAATCTACGGGTGTGATAAACCATCATGAGCCCATTGAAAATGCGCTCCAAAACCAACACAATCCGCTCAGCGGCATTGCCATCGCAGGCGTGATATTATGAGGATTTCGACATTTTCAGGATGTTCCATGCTATCACGTGAAGTGATACCAAGGGTATCCATTAGCGTGGTTTCATCTGTAATACCACCGGTATCGGTAATTGTCCCTTGGAGTGTTGAACCAGTTTATTGAGCTGGGGGATAAGGGAGGGTTCAATACAAGTTATCCCATACGTTGTGAATGTGTTCCAAGTGCTTTGCCGTGCAAGGACGAACGGGAAAAACAACAACTAACGAATCTGCACATGGCATGATAGCTTCAAGAGTCCAGGTTAAATGCTTGGCGGCATGCGCATTGGCAGGACGATGTTATTTTCATCCGTCAACCCCGAGGAATCAAAACATGCGGAAGGCGAAAAGCGATCCTCCTCATGCAACAAAATGTCGATCAAGGGCGTTATTTTTATAGATGGAAAGCTTTCGCTTGATCACTCAATAACACTTGGAAGCCGCAGCCTGGATATTTTGCATGTCGCCGCCGCATTGGAATTTGGCTGCGATAACTTGATCACCTTTGACCAGAGGCAAGCAAGACTCGCAAAGGAAGCCGGACTTCAAACCCATTGACCAGCTTCCTAAAAAGAACCTTTAAAATGACAGGAGCTTCCAAAATGAATACGATCATGAGGGAAGCGATCGGAGGAAATTACCACGTTGTGATCCGATACTGAATATGCTAAAAATATTTCGATGAAATCGCCTATCAACATCGAGGAACCCATTGGTAAGACCGTGGGAAGGCGCGTTATAAAAGACCCCACAGACTATGGAATGAAACTTCAAGAGGCGGGCTCGCAACTCCAACAAACTCTTGATATAGCATACATACCCAGAGGTGTTTATCGCTTTAAAACTCATGAGGAAGCAGACGAATGGCTGATGAAGATGATGAGCAGAGCCGCAGCGAAGAGAATCAAAACCTAGTCTCTCGCCCCCCCGTAGAAGCTGATTTGGTTGCACTTTGCCGAAGCTTAAATAATTTGGAGGCAGATTACGCGGTGGTTGGCGGGTATGCGATCATCCATGCTGGCTATCCCCGCATGACCGGTGACTTGGATATACTGATCGACACTTCACCTGAAAATGAAGCAAAAGTATTTGAGGCCCTCAGAATCCTGCCAGATCAAGCCGTTGATGAACTTGACCCCGGGGATGTGGAAAAATTCAGCGTTGTGCGTATAGCCGATGAGATAACCATCGATTTGATGAAATCCGCCGGAGGTATTGACTACGCACAAGCATCAAAGCAGTTGATTACAAAGGTGATCCAAAACGTTGAAATACCATTTGCATCCCCTCGTTTACTTTGGCTCATGAAATGCCACACCCACCGCGAAAAAGATGAGGGTGATTTACTTTTTCTACGCCGTTTGATCGAAGAAAGTGGCGAAACCTTGCCAGAATAAATGCAGTCGTCCCTTCCACAATAATCGCCTCCTTCATCACATCCGGAAAAGAAAACCTTTGCGTCTCTGCGTGAGAAAACATGTCCATGATCGCACGCGTCACGCTGGAAATCGCACTCCGCAAGGAGTTTGATTACCTCGTGCCCGGGGAGTTCCAGGACCGTGTCGAGATAGGTTCGCGCGTGAAGGTGCCCTTTGGCCCTCGCAAGGTGATGGGAGTGGTGACCGGTCTTCCTGCTCAGTCGGAGCATGCCAAGCTCAAACCCATCCTGGGCGTGGTTGGTAAAGGGAGTTTCGTCACTCCCAAAGTACTGGAACTCGCTCGGTGGATGGCCTGTTACTATTGCTGCCCAGTGGAAAAAGCAACTCCATGTCCGATCCATTGAACCCGTGGGTTCTCCTTCATAGCTCACAAAACTTCAGGAAGAATTGAATACGGTGCTCAGGGAATGGAAGGAACTGCCACGCCTTCCATGGAGACTTATTACAATACTCAAAAAGGCAATTACCGTCTTCTGGAAATGCCGACTCGCGCCGACAACAAGACCATGCCATGGGTTCGGGTCATTGACATGCGCAGCGAGGCCAGCAAAGAAAAAGGCATTCCCATTCTTTCGCAGCAATTGAGAGAAGCCATCCAGCAGCGCATTGAAAAAGGGGAACAAACCATGCTCTTCCTCAATCGCCGTGGTTATGCCTCTTCCATGCAGTGTCCCACATGTGGTTATGTAGCCGGGTGCCCCAATTGCAGCATCTCGATGACCTACCATCGACGCGATCAGCGACTCCGGTGCCACATTTGCGGTCACGATCAAAGAGCACCCAAATGCTGTCCCGTGGAAACATGCCGGAGCTACGAAATCAGGTATGCAGGGATTGGGACAGAAAAGGTGGAGTACACCTTGAAGTTATTGTTCCCAAAGGCAGGGATTCAAAGAATGGATTCGGATACGCTGAAGAAAAACTCAAGATGAGCGGCACTCACCTGAAATCGGTGATTGAAGGTATCAGGGAAGAAATCAAGGATCTGACACTTGCCGGCCCCTCA
>JAAZXX010000206.1 GCA_014239995.1 Verrucomicrobiia bacterium | reverse complement strand
CCTGCGTATTCTCCCGAGGGAAACCGACATGGACACCTATTGGTTCCAGGGTTTCTCCGACCAGACCATGTCGGAGGAAACCGTCGAGAAGTTGGCCAGCTTTGACGGTGTGTTCATGACCTACAATCACCTGATGGCATCGCTGAAGCAGAAGATACTCCTTGGTGGCAAGGAAGTCGTGGTGGTGGGAGTGGCACCGACGGTGACCTCACTCGATAAAAAGAAACGCCCCATGGGGTTCTCGATTGATCCAGGAACCTTGCACATGGGCCATCAGGTGGGAAAACGATTGAATTTGAAAGGGGGGGACAACCTCACCGTGGCCGGCAGGGAGTTTAAGGTGGCGAGGGTGATGGTCGAGTATGGTACGGAGGAAGATGTTTATGTATACGGGACCCTTACGGATATTCAAGCCATCACCGACACCCCGGGTCGCATCAATGAAATCAAGGCTATCGATTGCTTGTGCCTGACGGCGGATCAGGATCCGGTCAGCATCCTCCGCAATGAGTTGCAGAAGGCCTTGCCTGAGGCCAAGGTTATTCAGGACCGTGTCCAAGCCGATGCGCGGGCAAGGCAGCGACAGATGGTCCAGAAAAAATTCGAATTCCTGAGCCCTTTCCTGATGTGCGCAGGGGCGGTATGGGTGGCAGTGTTATCCATGCTGAATGTTCGTGAGCGTCGTTCAGAAATCGGCATCTGGCGTGCCTTGGGCAAGAGGGGTGGCATGATTGGTGGCATGTTTATTGGTAAGGCGGTGTTACTGGGGCTTGTGGGGGGAGGTATCGGTTTTTGGGTAGGAAACTTGCTGGCTCTCGAAGTAGGGCCTGACATTTTTCAGGTAACCGCCAAGGCAATTCGTACGGAATGGAACTATTTTTTCTGGGCTGTGGGATTGACGCCCGCCCTTGCTGCTGCTGCCGCCTTCATGCCTGCGATGATGGCGGTTTCGCAGGATCCTGCAAACACGTTGAGGGAATCATGAGCCATGATTATTTGTGAAGCCTTAAGCAAGCACTACCGATCCTCGCAGGGTGATCCAGTCAGGAGTCTGGATCAGGTCAGTTTACGCGTGGAACGTGGTGAATTCCTTGTGATACGGGGCCACAGCGGTAGCGGCAAGACAACCCTTTTGCTGACCCTTGGTGCCATGCTTCATCCTACCGGGGGACGGGTGTTGATGGATGGGAAGGACGTTTACGAGTGGAGTCGGCGGAGGCGCGCTCAGTTCATGGCACAGTCCATCGGGTTTGTCTTTCAGATGTTTCATCTCATACCTTACCTGAGCGTGCTTGAGAACGTGCTTGCCTCCCACGTAAGCGGTCCCCGTGCTGCTTCGCGTCAAAAGGCGGAAAACCTTCTCAGGGATCTTGGGCTTGGTGAGCGACTTCATCATTACCCCGGCCAGTTGAGCGCCGGTGAAAAACAACGTGCCGCTCTTGCGAGGGCCATGGCCCCAGACCCAGTTCTCATGCTGGCTGATGAGCCTACCGGAAACCTGGACCCCGATCATTCGCGGCAGGTTTGTGACCACTTGAAGCGGTTTCAAGAGGGTGGTGGCACAGTCATTTTTGTCACTCACGGCGATATGGCCAATGCCTATGCGGATCGCACCATCAAGCTCGAAAAAGGAAAATTGCTTTCCAAAGGTGCCCCCAGCGTGGATGCTCCGTGCTGAGCATGAATCCAGAGCTTGCGTTTCCAGCCTATGCCTCGCAACTTACACATTTATCTCATCATGTGCACGTCAAGACAATCAGCATCATCGCTCCGGTCACGTTCGATCTCGTTTTCACTGGCTTGCCTGGCGACCGTTTGGTCTGCTGCCATGGTGCCATTACCATTGGACGCTGCAAGCAGAGCATGGCCAACCTACCGCGGTGACAATGCTCGCAGCGGTATTCAGGCCGAGACGGTGCGTCCGCCTTTGGAGCAGGCCTGGGTCTTCAAGCCCAAGCAGCCGCCGCGTCCCGCATGGCAGGGGGAAGCCAAGTGGGACGGCTGGAACAAGGTTTATGATCTCAAGAATCGACAAGACTTCGACCATGCCTTCCATGTTGTTGGTGCTGAAAATGCTATCTATTTTGGGTCCTCCTCGGAGGATAAGGTTTTTTGCCTGGATGCTGAGACAGGCAAAGTCCGGTGGGTTTTTTACACCGAGGGTCCGGTAAGACTTTCTCCGACCCTCCACGAAGGTTCTCTGTATGTGGGATCGGATGATGGTTTTATCTACAAACTACAATCCTCGGATGGAGCCTTGATATGGAAAACACGATTGAGTCCGCGTGATTATCGCATTCCAGGCAATGGCCGAATGATTTCTGCGTGGCCTGCCCGCACTGGGGTTGTGGTGGAGGAGGGCGTTGTTTATGCCGGTGCGGGTATGTTTCCGTCTGAGGTGGTGTATATCTGTGCCTTGAACCCTGAAAGTGGTGAAATCCTATGGAGAACCGAACAGACAGACCTTCCAGCCCAAGGCTACCTTGTATCCTCTGTTTCCCGACTTTATGTTCCCACCGGCCGAAATAATCCTGTGGTTCTGAACATCAAGGACGGCAAACGCCAGCGAGTGCTCGACGGGGATGGGGGAAGCTACGCTCTCTTAACAGATGATGCACTGGTTTTTGGTCCTGGCAAAACCGGCCAGCTGCGTCTGGTAGAAAGGGGGAGCAAGGATCAGTTGGCGACCTTTCAGGGAAACCATATGATTGTTTACCAGGGCCGTTCCTACCTCCATTCTGATACCGAAATCCAGGCCATCGATCGTCAACGCTATCTGGATCTGGCAAGAAATCGTCGAGACCTCTACCAATTTCGCTCCCAGCTGGATAAACGCATGAAAAAGTTTCAGGCAGAAAAGGAAAAAGATCACGCTGCTGAGATTGCCTCCATACGCAAAGACCTTGTCGACATTGCCAAGAAATTGGACAGTATCACGGACAGCATGAAGGACTGTATGTTGTGGAAACAGCCGTGTGCCTTTCCCTTCAGCCTGATGCTATCGGGGACTGTTTTGTATGCTGGAGGTCGAGATCAGGTGGGGGCTTTCGACGCCTCAACTGGAAGTTCGTTATGGAGTGGTGATATTCAGGGCCGTGCCCTTGGTCTCGCCAGCATGGGTGGCCGTGTATTTGTCAGCACGGATATGGGGCACATCTATTCCTTTGTGCCCTTGCGTCAGCAGGTTTCCCTTCCGCACCCCTAAAGTTGTCCCAGCGGTTCTCGAATACAATAAAGCGCGGTAAGGGTACGAATATAAAGGCTGCCATTTGCCATGGCAGGGCTTGCCATGCACATCTCGTTGAGTGCATTGACATGTGAAAGAGTGAATGTATCGCTTGCCCGCACCACGTAGGTATCCCCGTCTTCACTGAGACAGAAAAGGTGATCTCGATAAGCCCACGGCGAGGAGGTGAAGGCCGTGCGTCCTCTTGGTTGAAAGCGTTGTTTATCATAAACCTCTGCACCCGTGATGGCATTGCGACTGCTTAAGAAACCAAAATCCCAAAGCACGTAAAATCGGTTTTTATAGAGTAGTGGTGATGGGTTGTAGGGTGCGGATTCTGGCTGCATCCATTGGATGAATGCGCTGGAGAACTGGCCGCTTGGCAAGGTAATATCGCCTGAAGCCCCAGGGCGGATGGCATAGACTGGCTTGTTGGGTCGCTCCTTGTCTCCCACATAACCGCCCGCTACAAAAAGGCGATCGTTTTCTGCGAAAGGTGTCGGGATGCATATCGAGGACATGCCTTTGAAGGTCCATAATGGTTTCCCATTCAGATCGTAGGCACGGGTTTTATGCACGCCCGTCGTGATGATCTCCGTGCGTCGGGAATTTTCCCAGATGAAAGGTGTCGAGAAATTTGATGGCTCATCCCTTTTTATTTTCCAGATCTCCTTTCCTGTCGCTTTGTCAAAGGCCCCCATCCAGGAGTCCTCCATATTGTCGTTGACGATGATGACCTTGTCATGGTGGAGAATGGGGGAACTGGAGGTGCCCCATCCATATCGAGTCTTACGGGATTTCCAGTTTTTTTTCCACACAAGGTTTCCTTGCATGTCCAGGCAGTAGAGCCCCTTGTAGCCCAGATAGACATAGAGGTGTTTTCCATCACAAACCGGTGTCTCTGAGGCATAGGTGTTTTTGACATGGATGCTCGATGTTGGGGCGGCTTGTATCAGGGTCTTTTTCCACACGGTTTGGCCTGTATCGGTATCCATAGCCATTGTAATCCATGCATGCATGTCCCCGGAAGGGGTGGGCCGTTCCCCTCCGAAATAGAGACCCTTCTTGGGAAACTCCATCTCGCCGCTGCTAACCACCGTCGTGATGAATACCAAGTTTCCCCAAACAATGGGAGAGGACCATCCTCGACCTGGCAGATCCTGCTTCCATGCAACATTTTTTGTCTCACTCCACCTCATGGGCAGGGTCGTGTCATCTGAAATGCCACGCGCACCGGTTCCGCGGAAAGTGGGCCAGTTTTCCTGCCCGTTCAAGAGGGGGACGAGGGCAAAAAAAAGGGCTTTTTTGAGGTGTCGAAACACTGGATCGAGACGCATGGTCTGATACGAGCACGAGTCTCACACAAAAGCAACTCTCTTCGCAGGATCCCGGATAACACCACATATATTGACTTGAGCCATCATGACATTCGAAGAAACCAGGCCACCGTCATTACCAATGTACTCGCTTCTGGTTTATTAAGAACCTGCAACCTGAAGGCTTGTCTGGATAACCTTTCCGTTGTAACGAACTTGGTAGCAATAATCGGCATACACCTTGGGATTTCAATGGGACAGCAAGTTTTTCTTTTTGGAAGTATGATCTGAAGCCGCCTTTTTGATGTTGAATCAAGTCCTTTCAAACTCTAGCTTTCACTCGTCGAATTGTAAAATAGCAGCATGTATGTCAAATAATACATAGGGCATGTATCGGCCTATTTCACCGATATAATTGGATAGAAGCACAGAAGAATGAGTTCTCTACTGGCAGTTTTGTTTATCCTGGGCTGCGATCTTGTGCTTGCCCTTGTTTTCTGGACCCTTGAAAGGCAGCTGAAAGAAAGGTTCTACAGGCGTTGTGCGCTTGCATTTTGCCTTGAGTTTCTGGCCACAGCTTTCCTTCTTCTTCTTGGAGACTCCGAGAATCGGAGTCTCATTTTTATTTTGATTTTTGGGTTTATCACAACCAAAGGATTTGTCCTTTGGTCTGCCGTCAAAAGCTTGGACTCTTCGAAGTCTCACAAATGGTTGTTTCCAATTGTATTTTGCTCTTTTTGCCTCCTGACTATGTCATTAGGTTTTCTTGGGGTTAATGATGATTTCCTCCTGCAAATCGTTGTGCTCATTACGTTCGTCTGCGGTCTCACCCCTGCTTGGGCCATCTTTCATACTCAGTACATCAGTAAAAAGACATACCAATTCTTCTTTGCATGCGTCCTATTTTCCCAAGTGCTTTTCTTGACAGCATGCGAGGTTTCCATCTTTAACCTTCTCACCGATGACTCCGTAGGTGTCTCTGTGCTGATTTACTACTTTGGAATGATCACCAATGTCTTCACTGGACTTGTAGCCCTGCTTATTGGGATGAAGCGGCTTCAGGGCAAGCTTGCGACTGCCATGAGCACCATCACCTCCATGCGCAACCAGACCGAGACGATCGTCAAGGCCTCTGTGGATTCCATTCTGGTGACGGACACCAGCGGGGTGATCCAATTTGCAAACCCTGCCGCCTGTCATCTTTTTATCCAAAAAGGTGTAGAGAACCAGAATCTATTCGAAATAAATTTTCTTGAGGATTCTGGTGCAATTTCTTCGATGACGCTCAAAGATATTCTCCAGCGACTGAGCGACGATCAAGATGCATTTGCGCGCTGGCAGTGTTCCATCTTGCATGATGCCCTTGGAAATATTCCTATCGAAGTTACCGTTCTCCCAAACCAGAATGATCATGATCTTCTTTTGGTTTTTTATATTCGTGATCTCAGGCAGCAGCGTCAATTCGAGCTTGATATTATTCAAGCTCGTGACCGTGCTGAGAAAATTAATGAGGAGTTGGCCTTTGCACTAGAAAAGGCCAAAAATGCGAATGAGGCTAAAAATCAATTCCTGGCAGTGATGAGTCATGAGCTTCGGACGCCACTCTGCGCCATCATTGGTATGGCCAAGTTAACCAATGATGAAAAGTTGTCGGCCTCCCAACATCAAAATCTAACCACCATTACAGAATCTGGACAAGGGCTTCTTAAAATAATCGGTGATATTTTAGACTACTCAACCATCGAGTCCGGAATCATTGAATGCCGGAGCGAAGCATTCGAATTACGCCGATGCGTGCGGCAGGTCCTTGAGGTAGTTCGAGAGCAGTGCTGTCGCCAGTCAGTAAGGATCATGCCTTTTATTGATCCGGAACTGCCACCCTATTTTTTGGGAGATGATGGGAAGTTGCGACAGATAATGATTAACCTCATTAGCAATGCGATCAAGTTCACTGGACACGGACACATCAGTCTGCACATCAGCGGAAGCATGCATCATGGAACCGAGTCCTGGTTGCTTGAATTGGTCATCAAGGACAACG
>JAAZXX010000205.1 GCA_014239995.1 Verrucomicrobiia bacterium | reverse complement strand
TCGGGCCTGGGTTTGAGCGCTAGATCCCAAAAGGCGGACTCAACCCCAATCAATCGCGTCTGGTTGGCTCTTGCTTCACGTTCTGGACTCGAGGCAACGGCTGGAAGTTGCAGCGCCGCGGTGCTACCAGGGAATGATGCTGTTTTCAGGTCTGAGGCAAGTGCCGATCGAAAAAGGCGGTCGTTGCCCGTGATCACCGTATCGATCCTTCCAAGCCTTGCATTGGCCATTTCGAACAGGCTTTCCCGCACCGAATCCCCGACCATCAGCGCTCCGGTTAAAATAGCGGACGCAATGACTGCTCCCAACAATGTGCCAGCATGGGATCTGGCATAGTAGCGCAGATTGCGAACAAGGAATGTGAAGGCATTCATGATACCTTGCAGGCCTGAAGATAGCCATCGTCCAATTCCATAACGGTGTCTGTTAATTGGGCCAGCGCCATCGAGTGAGTCACGGTGATGAGCGTGACGCCCTCCTCCTGATTGAGTTCCATCAGAAGCTTTGCAAGTGTCATCGACGCATTTTTATCCAGCGCGCCGGTGGGTTCGTCGGCCAGCAATATGCGTGGCTGGTGAATCAAGGCGCGCACGACAGCCGTTCGCTGGCGTTCCCCGCCTGACAATGCTGCGGGCTTATGATTCAGCCGGTGGCTCAGGCCGACGCGCTTGAGCATGCTTCGGCCTCTCTCCTCTGCTTCGGCCATGCCTTCAGCCCCTGGTTTTGCCAGCAAGGGTACCAGGATATTCTCCAGAACAGAAAGCTGAGGTAACAGGTGATGTGACTGGAAGACAAACCCCACTGTTTGCCTTCTAAACTCGGAGAGTGCGGTTTGGTCGGCTTCGCTCAGGCATTGCCCCGCAATACTGACCGTGCCCTCGGATGCCGTGTCCAAAGCTCCCATGATATTCAAGAGTGTACTCTTGCCCGAACCGGAGGGACCCACGATGGCCATGGATTCCCCTTCGTGTACCTTCAGGTTGACATTCGTAAGCACCGGATTGTCATCCTTTGAATCCGTTGCTCCATAGTATTTTGAAACCTGTTCCAGCAGGATGATGGGCTCCTTCGCCGACATAGCCTCACTAAAGCCCAAAAGGGCCTGCATAGCAAAAAGATTCTCCGAATCTCAACCCCAAGTCGTAATTTTTGCCCGAAATGCCACGGCTATACCGGTCCAGGCAGTTTTATACATGATCACTTTATTCGGGGGGACAATATGACCAGGATTTGTAAGGAAATCTGGCCAGCAGTGCGTTGAAATATCGCGGATCATCGGATACTTCCTTTGTGGTCCAGTCTGGAAGGTCGATTACCTGAGTTGGGGACTCGAGTTCAACTTCGGCCAGGATTAAACCCTCGTTTTCTCCACCGAAGACGTCCACCTCCCACAGGATACCCTTGTGATGGACATAGTGGCGCGTTTTGAGAATGACACCGGCATTGCAATAAGCCTTGAGCATGTGGCGGGCGTCTGCAGGGGGTATTTCATACTCAAACTCATCCCGCTGGATGCCGTCACGCTTTGTTTTCATGGTGATGTATCCGCGCTCGCCCAGGAGCCTCACCCGAACAGAGCAGGGTGCTGTGGTTGCAATGTATCCCTGATGGCAGTGAATCTGGCGCTCGGATTGGCGCCAGTCACCTTCTGGTTTGACCAGGAATTTTCGTTCAATTTCAGTGCCCATGTCTGGAGAAGACAGCTTTCAGTCCAGCTCTCTTTTGATGCGTTGTTTTTTCACGGGATGGAGGGCCTTCATTTGGGTCTTCTTGCATCCCCACTGCTGAATCCAAAGTCATCGACTCCCTCGCAAGAGATGCCCAGATCCTGTTGGAGCGAGCGTATCCGATGATCAGTGGGGGTAAAGTGCATTTGAGCTGGCCACGATGCCCTGACCAAGCAAACTTTTTGGTGCGGTGCTCGGCACATTGCAAGGACTTTTTTACTGTAGAGGAGACAACGCTTCGTCGATGATGGGAGTGTTTACTTGCTGATTCGCAGCCAGTGAAAGCATTTTTAGGAGAAATACTCATAGGTTTAATGCACGTATCCGTCATATCAGGCATGCCAATATTGACACGAGCCGTAGGTTGGAGGGATACGAAACATGTGTCTTTTTGTGGCATTGAAACACGGGGATCAAGTCGCTGCCTCTTGGCTTTCAATGGGCAAAATCCGTTGATTCAAGTCAGTGGACGACTTGGTGGCGTGCCATTGATTGAAAGACATGGCGATGAGGGATCAGGGTTGTTTCCGCTTGCTGAATCCGAGCGTCTTCTCCAATGTTGCTGCATGTCAAAAACCGATTTTGATATTCATTATACAGCCAAATTGGCCCGATTGGAATTGAGCCCGGAAGAAGAAGAAACCTTTGGGAGGCAAATAGCTCAGGTAATCGACTATGTGGAACAATTACAGCAGTTGGACGTCTCAGGTATTGAGCCCACGGCACATCCCGTAGACCTTTCCAATGTCACGCGCAGCGATATCACAGGCCCATCCCTCACCAATGAGGAAGCCCTTTCCAATGCGCCAGCCAAGGCAAATGGTTTGTTTATGGTTCCCAAGATTGTCGAGTAAGCGATCGCAACGCGCACCAAGGTCCTCCCAACATGGAAACCCACACCACACTGAACACCCTGCGCCAACGTTTTATGGCTGGGGAGATATCCTCCAAGGATATTGTCGTAAGCTATTTGGACCGCATCGAACGGCTCAACCCACGTTTGAACGCACTCACTCACGTTGATGCAGAAGAGGCCCTCAGACAGGCTGATTTGGCTGATGATGCCCTGGTCTCCGACCCTGAAAGCAAAGGCAAGCCCCTTCTTGGTATGCCCATTGTGGTGAAGGACAACATTGCACAGCTCGGTCAGCCTCTTACCTGTGCTTCGAAAATGCTTTCCCAATTTGTTGCTCCATATGATGCCACGGTGATTGAGAAGTGCAGGCAGGCTGGCGCGGTTCTGATGGGGCGCGCCAACCTGGATGAGTTTGCTATGGGAAGCTCTACCGAGCATTCCAGTTGCGGTGCCACATGTAACCCTTGGGAGGAGCAGTATATTCCTGGGGGATCCTCTGGGGGATCTGCGGCCGCAGTGACTGCTGACTTATGCGCGGCAGCGCTGGGTTCCGACACCGGAGGGTCGATCCGGCAGCCTGCTTCCTTCTGCGGTTGCGTGGGCTTGAAGCCAAGTTATGGTCGCGTTTCAAGGTATGGCCTTACTGCTTTTGCTTCCTCATTAGATCAGATTGGCCCCCTTTCCCGGGATGTACGTGATGCTGCCACCATGCTGGGGGTAATCGCTGGTCACGATGGCCTGGATTCAACCAGTGTTCGAAAGGATACTGAGGATTTCACCTCGGAACTTGGTAGAGAAATCAAGGGACTCAAGGTCGGCTTGCCAAGGGAGTATTTTGTGGATGGCCTGTCCCCTGAGGTCAAATCGGCTGTCACAGAGGCGGTGGCTCAATTCGAAAGTCTTGGAGCTGAAATCTCAGAGGTGTCCCTGCCGCATACCGAATACGCCATCGCGACCTACTATATCATTTGTACGGCAGAGGCGAGTGCCAACCTGGCGCGATTCGATGGTATTCGCTACGGTCTTCGCGTCGATGGAAACGACCCTTTGCAAATGTATTCCAAAACGCGCGGAGCGGGATTTGGCTCGGAGGTCAAACGCCGTGTTATCCTTGGAACCTACGTGCTTAGCAGTGGTTACTACGATGCCTACTATCTGCGCGCCCAGAAGGTGCGCACCTTGATTCGAAAGGATTTTCAGGATGCCTTTCAAAAGGTGGATTTGCTCCTGACACCCACCGTTGCGGCGCCTGCCTTCAGGATGGGTGAAAAGTCGAAGGATCCCTTGCAGATGTATCTGACTGATATTTTTACTATTGCATCCAACCTGGTGGGCAATTGTGGCATCAGTTTACCATGCGGATTTTCCAAGGAACCCCGTCTTCCCATTGGTTTGCAGCTGATGGGGCGCCCATTTGAGGAAACCACGCTTTTGCGAGCGGCTCATGCGTTTGAACAGGCTACTGAGTGGCATCGAATGCGCCCGGACTGAAAATGCTTCAGGTGCCGTCTGGGCGGTTCAACAAAATCCGGGCGTTCTTTGAGGTTGGCCGATCCCAGTCAATTCCCCCAAGACACCGCTTGGGGGGGGTAAAAGGCTATCACTCGCTAATTGTTGATGTTTTCCGTTCCAAAACCTGCAATAGCCTTCCTCTGTTCCTGCATCCACGCGGAAACGGTTTCATTTAGCCGTGTTTGGCTCAATTCCTTGCTGAAATCAGCCATTTCAGTCGTCATGGTCTCTGTATCCGCTTCGACGAACGATTTAAGGTAAAGAACGCCAGCGCCATCGCTGGTTTCACTCACATCGCTTATGTTCTCGGGATTCATGGCGAAGGCCAGGTTCTGCAGCCAACTGACAGTGATGCGTCGGTCCTTGAGGTCTTCCAGAGAGCGCGTTGTTAACGAGAATGGTGGAATCTCCACAATCGTCTGGCCAAGCTCTTCACAGGCCTTGGTAAAGGTTTGTCCGCCGTCCATGGCTGTCTTGAGATTCTCGCGGACCTGTTTCGCCTCTTCGCGTGCGGCCTCCAGTTGTTTCTCTCGCCGAAAATCGCCGGTGACCCTTACACGGACTTCATCCAGCGTAGGGGGATGATCCGGGATGATCTCCTCGAGAGCCAAGACGAAAATGGCATCTGTCGTCTCCATTGGACTTCCGATGGGCTCCTCTTCGGTCAGTTGATATGCCTGCTGGGTGAAAGTGAAGGGAACGCCCAAGCCTGGTGGGAGTTGGTTGCGTGAAAATTCCGAACTGATTTTCGATTCGATTTCCATTTCCGTAGCCAGCTGCTCCAGCGCACCCGAGGAAAGATCCCCGAACTTGGCAAATCCCTGCATGAACTGTTTGGTGCGATCCACAGCCACGTCCAGGCCTTTCTTATTGAGTTCCTCGCTTCGGATCTGCTCCTTCGCCTTTTCCTCCGTAAGTGTGACACCATTTTCGGTGAATGAATTGGTACCCTTTTCGAGGTAAATTGCGTCGACCATGGCTTGAAGATTAGTGGATTGATTGAGCTGGGTCTCGGCCTCGGCAAGGTAGTTGGTGGCTGCGAATTTCACATAACGTATCTTGCGTTTTTCCTGCACACGATAGACAGCCATGTTGTTTGTGAAATAGGTTTCCAGGCCTGTCAGGTCCTGGGCGGCCGCTATGTGATTGGTGCGGGAGAAGAGAATCGCCATGGTCGTTGCCGACAGGTTGCGATCCCTGTAGACGCGCTCTATCTCCCTTGGTGGGATGAGTTCACCGCTAAGACTGACGAGGGAGGTCAACTGTCCAATGCCGATCTGGTTTGCTGCGTAGCGGTTCAGATCCTCCTCCGTCATGCCCCGCGCCTTGATATTCTCCAGAACTGTATCGTAAAGTTCACGGCGAAAGGCTTCCGTTTCCGGATCCGAGAAAAAATTGACCTTCCATTTCGCCACAGCCTCGTCGCCCACTTGCATTCCCATTGCATCAAGTTTTCGCAACATGACCAGGCGACTGCGCGCCTGTTGCTGGGGGTCAAACCCAAACTGATTGCCGAGTTGTTCCGGCCAGCGTCCCATCTGAAGGTAGACCTGAAGCGACACCTCTCCATAAGCGTTCTGGTATTCCTCTTGTGTGACGTTTTGGCCATCAATGGTGCCGACAACATTGCCTCCCTGCGAGGTACCACCTCCCCCACCAGTCCCCACTGTTGGAGTGAAGAAAATAACAAAGGATACGATCACTGCGGCAATGATAAAGACAAACAACCATTGCTGGTGTTTTCTGATATGTGCAAACATGGCTCTTTACTAATAAATGCAACGCCCTTGTGGGCGCCAAAAGGCTTGACGAAATTAAAATGTCAAAGTGGCGCACAGTAACCATCCTCATGGGCCGAGGTCAAATCCAAAAAACGAATCATTTTAGCATCATCAGCCCTTTCGGAATCATCTTTACACCCAAACCGGTCTCCGGTATCGCTTTTTAATGACTCGTTCGATGATCTTGAAGGTATTTTTGATGACCCTATTCGTTATGCTGCAGACCGGCTGCGTGCGGTCTACGATCGTCAATCTCACCCCATCCCAACTCTCCCGTAACGCCCAAGGGACCTATCGATTCGAAGCTGCCTGGGACAGTAACCAGCGCAGTATCGCCGATGAGTCAATCAAGGCATATGTGGTTTTGGACGAAGTGCATTACCCCATGGAGCGGATCCCGGTGGTAAAGGACCGTTGGGAGGTCATGATCCCTGTGAATCAGAAACCCAAAGGCCATGCCTACCACATGAAATTTGATTTCTCATACCATAGTTTTCCCGAAATGAAACCGAGTAGCCTGCGCACGGAGCCTTTTACCCTCAAAATTGTCGAGCCCAATGCCCCTTGAAGCCATCAGAGAGATTCCATCACCGGTAATTTCTCTTGCTTCAGGATTCTCTGTTTGCCCCTGGTGGGTGTGACCTCAAGGCTTTTACCGGCGGCCCTCAAACGAATTAATCCCGCCGACCCCGTATCCCAAATTTCGGTCATGCCACGACCAGTAGTCCCCA
>JAAZXX010000204.1:4526-6660 GCA_014239995.1 Verrucomicrobiia bacterium | reverse complement strand
TCGATGCACACGGCGATGACGCGGGCGGGAATGCGCTCAGAATCGAGCGCGGCGGCGGGCATCGCATCGCTCATTGGCCGCATCGATCCCAAGACGGCCGTGATCCATCGGGTGACCGATGAGATTGTGAAACCCAACGGGCTCTGTTTTTCGCCGGATTATCGCAAACTTTACGTTGTCGACACTGGGGAGGAGGCCCCCAAGGGCATCTACCAGTGGGACATCGTCCACTCGCAACGGCTGGCCCACCGTAAACGCTTTTGCTCCATGGCGCTCGATGGCTTTGAGGGAGGGGGGAGCGATGGAATCCGTGCGGATGAGGATGGTAATATCTGGGCCAGCGCGGGATGGGGGGGCGAGGGATTTGACGGTGTGCACATTTTCTCGCCGCAGGGTCAGCGCATTGGTCAAATCCGTCTTCCGGAAATCTGCAGCAACCTGTGTTTCGGAGGTCCCAAGCGCAATCGCTTGTTCATGACCGGGAGTCAATCGCTTTATGCCGTCTATGTCGCCGCCCGTGGTGCCCATATTACCTGAACCCTCAAGAGAATCTTCCATACCATGATCATCAGGCTTCATTCCCATCTGTTCGCGACCCAGTGCAGGGCCTCCTTGCGAAGGTCTTTTTTCGTGCCGTGGGGCGTGCTGCTCGCAGGAAGCCTTCTGGCCCTTGGATGGCTTGGGCAAGCTGGGGATGATGAGCATTTGCCCAAGGTGCTTATCATCGGTGATTCCATATCCATTGGCTATACCAAGCCCTTGAAAACCCTGCTGAAGGGGCGTGCTGTCGTGATGCATCATCCTGGAAACGCCCAGCACTCCGGTCATGGCCTGCAGCATTTGGATCAATGGCTGGGGGAGGTGTCCTGGGATGTGATTCATTTCAACCATGGCCTGCATGACCTGAAGTATGTGGACGCGCACGGCAAAAACGTGCGTTCCAAGGACAAAGGTCATATTCAAATCGGCCTTGCCCAGTATGGGGCGAATATGGAGGCTATTGTGAAACGCCTGTCCCGAACGGGGGCTGCCCTGGTATTTGCGACCACCACCCCTTATCCCGATCATCCTGCCGGTCCACTTCGGGAAGCCTGGCAGGCAGAGCGTTATAACGCCGTGGCCCTGGAGGTCATGCAGAAGTATCAAATCCCTGTCAACGACCTCTACACCTTCGCGCTGCCGCAGCTCAAGACCTTGCAACAACCCGAAAACGTGCATTTCACGCGTGAGGGTTCCCGGGCTCTTGCCGGAGAGGTCTGCAAAAGTATCCTCAAGGCCCTGGGGAATCCCTGAGTTCCAAAACGTTCTGTTGGGTGGCATGCGAAACGCGTGCTCACCTGTTTTTTTTTGGGGGGGGGACCGCCTTTCTGGGAGGATTCCATGAACTAATTGGGCTCCCTTCGCTTTTTTCCTTGTGATGCAAGGTCGCCCATCGCATAAACTGGTAAAGTGAAGTTTGTTTCAAGACATCAATGGCTGGCTGTAATTGCTGCCTCTCCGGTCCTTTGCCTGCTTGCTGGGTGTGGAGGTGTGGGGGCCAGTGGCGGTGCGTCTCCTTCTGCGCTTCTGTTTCCTGGCATCGTGGGACATGAGGTGGATGAGTCAGGGGAGCACACGCCCGGCTTGCTGAGTCTGGAAGCCTTCCCTCCACCGAGTGTTTCCAACCATTTCGTTCGGCCAACGGTACGTCTTCATCCGCGCACCCAGACGGATCCGTCATGAGATTCCCCTTAGCGCTGACAGCAAGGATCGCATCCCATATCATCAAACACAAAATCAAGCGAAGCCCCAAGTTTGCCATGGTGCTGCAACTGGAGCCCCTGCATACCTGTAACCTGACCTGCACCGGATGTGGTCGCATACGGGAATACTCCACCAGTCTCAAGGACATGATGCCCCTGGAGGATTGCCTTGATGCTGCAAACGAATGTGATGCTCCGATGGTTTCCGTCTGTGGCGGTGAACCCCTGATTTATCCCGAAATCGAAAACCTGGTCGTTGGGTTGAGGAAACAGTCCCGTATTGTCTACATCTGCACCAATGGGATGTTCATGCGGAAAAAAATGAGAGATTATCTGGCCTCGGTGTATGACGAAGCGTGGGAGCCAAAATTGAAACTTCTCCACGCAGAGTC